>DTZN01000128.1 GCA_012961365.1 Hydrogenothermaceae bacterium | reverse complement strand
GAGGGGTTCCTGGTACAGTTCTAACTTCTTCACCCTTTGAATCTTTTACTTTGTAGTAAACGTCTACAGTATTGTAAGATTTATCGTACTTATGTAGGAATACAGGATTTGTACCTTTGTAGACTAGTTGTGAATCTTGAAAAAAGATTTCTATAGGTGGTGTGGCATTCTTGACATCTATAAGGAATCCTTCAAGAGTAGGAATTACAATTACATCCATCACTGGTTAACCAAGGTATGGAAACTTGGGCTTTTTGTTAATTAGTTTCATTGCATCCCTCAGGGCTGTTGAACTAATTTTAGGTTTATAAACCTGTGGTTTAGGAGGATTTAAAGAACCAGGGAAGGCCCGCGCACTTATATTTGGTTTGAATTTCCAAAACTTCATATAAGAAATTTTGTTAGCTAGTGAATCTACCATTCCCCGTATCAATTACCTTTGTGTGTAGCAATGCTAATGATTTCGTAAAGTTCTCTATTTTCTTTTAAAGCTTCTAGAAGTTTTTTAAACATGTAGGCATCTTCTCTATTAGTTTTTTCTTGTTTCATTAAAAGCTTAGCTAACAGAATAAGGAATTTAATGTTATATTCTCCATGTTTGCTTAATTCTTCAAATCTATCCGCTTCCTTCTCTACTTCTCGAATCAGGTCTTCCTCCCTTAGAAATTCCTGTCGCTCTCCTTCACTTTTAAAACCTTTTGTTTTATTCCATAAGTTTAAAAGGAAGTTTAAAAATTCCTTAGCAATTTCTTCTTGATGAGAAAGTTTGATAAGCATATCAACCGCCCAATGAATATGCTTTGGAGTTCTTATTCGTGACCATTTACCTTTTTTATCCTTCTGCCTGTATCTCAATATAATATCATACTTACTAAGTTTCCCTTGGTAAACAGCAACTATGTATGAATCGTTTATCTTATAAACACTTAATGGTCTTTCTCCTTTATAGGTCATGCATTCTAGAAGGCTTTTCTTATCGCTTAGTTTACATTTTTGTATTTTACTCATAGTTTCTAATAACCAATTCTATGATTTGACCTCTTCCATCCGCTTTTCTATTTATAAACCTATTAGCAGGCACTTCTGTAATGTTGTACTCTTTAAACAACTGTCTGATAAATGAGGTATTTGAGTTAGAAAGCATGACATAACATTCCATATTATCCAATGCCTTGAATACCTCGTAAACTCTCATATGGTCTTCTTCAGAAAATCCATCAGAAGTGTAACTTTTAAAGTTTGCAGTTTCAGAAATAGGATAGTATGGTGGGTCTAAATAAACAAAATCTCCTTTTTGTGCATATTTTAAAACCTCTTCAAAGTCCCCACAAATTAACTTAACCTTTTTCAATAACTCACTTGCTTTTAAAATATTCTCTCGCTCAAAAAACTTAACTTTTTTATATCTACCGAAAGGCACATTAAATTTTCCCTCAGAATTTACACGCCAAAGACCGTTGTAAGCCGTTTTGTTTAAGTAAAGAAATCTAACAGCCCTTTCAACCTTTCCAAGTTTACTTGGCTCTTGTTCTCTAATTCTATAATAAAATTCTTTATCCACTTTATAGGTAGAAATTAGTTCCATTAATTCCCAAGGATTATCTCTAACAACTTCATAAAAGTTTATAAGTTCTTCATTTTTATCTATTAAAACCGCACTTTTGGGTTTTAAAAAGAAAAAAACAGCCCCACTTCCTAAAAACGGTTCACAATACTTATTAAACTTCTTTGGAAAAAGGTTTCGATACACTTTGAGTAAGTTCCTTTTTCCACCAGCCCACTTTATTAAAGGCTTTACAAAGTCAGAGTTAATCAATGTTACATTTAACTCACTCTTTACTACCATTACTACAACATTCTGCCATCTTCTTAATTATACCAAACATTTGAGGAAATTTATGAACAAAATTTTGAGGGGATGGAAGAACTAATATACTACTTACAGAGGGAAGCCCCCTACTTGTTAGATAAAATCATTGGGATTGACTACATTAAAGGAGAGTTGAATACAATCCCCGTATTAATAATTTCCCTAGGAAATAGTGTAGGTCTTGTGCCTTTGGCTGGAAACTCTCTTTACGGTATATATATTCCAGAGGATAACAAGTTTATACCTCTTTCTGAAAGAACTCTTAATCTTATATCTGTCAAACAGGAAAATACTTTTATTCCTGTAAGTGTACGAAACATTGTTGATAACCCAAACCTATATAACATGTTAAAACCCCCTTCGCAATTCAGAAGAACTGAAGAAGAATGGGTTTGCATAAATTGTGCGAAAATATTGCTACATTTATGTGAAATAAATTTTTATAAACCTTCGGAGCTTAAAATTTTGCATTTAAAGAAGAAAATAAAGAAAAAAGGAGTTACAAAAATTTCAAAAAGCAAATAAAAAAGAAATCAAAT
>DTZN01000127.1 GCA_012961365.1 Hydrogenothermaceae bacterium | reverse complement strand
ATAATTGTAAATTGAAGAATGTTTGTCTAAAGCTTAGAAAGGGGGCTAAATATAAAATTGTTGGATTAAGAAATGGAACAGTTCAAGATAGTCCTCTACATGATGAAGGAGTAGTTGCTGTCCTTAGCTATGAAGGTTACAACATTGAGGATGCTATAATACGCAATAAGGGTAGCGTAGATAGAGGATTGGCAAGACCATTACTAATATTCTATTATATTTTTAATTGATTTCAATAGGAGGAAAAAGAAGAATGAAAAAATTAGTGATTTTAAGCACATTAATATTTGCTTTAATAAATCTTTCTTTTGCAGAAGTAAAAAAAATAGAACTTCCATATTTTAACTGGAAAATGAAAGAAGCTCCCGGAAAACAAGAATTTGAAATGTATTGTTTAATGTGTCATTCCCCAGGATATGTTTTTGACCAATCTGAAGGAAGAACAGGTAAACATTTGTGGAAACATGTTGTTTACCAAATGATAGAAGAATTTAAAGCTCCTATTCCAAAAGAAAAAGCAGAGAAGATAATAAAATATTTAGAGGAAAATTATTCAAATACTAAAAAGGGATATTAAAGTCTTTTTCTTCCCCTTGTTTTTTATTTTTTTCACATATATTCATTTTTATAATATAATATTTTGTCTAACAATCTAACAAAAACTTTACCTTAATCTAAAAGGAGGTTTTTTTATTATGGGCGCTGATAATAGCCCAAGGAAAAGCTTTTTATTTATGGAAAAAATAACGTTGGAGGATAGAAAATGGAAAAAACCCTCGGACTGCATATCCTAGCTGACCTTTACGGAGTTGATGGAGATAAAATTGACCATGTTGAAGATGTTAAAGAACTTTTAGAAGGTGCAGTAAAATACGCTAACCTTTCAAAATTATCATCTCACTTCCATCAGTTTTACCCTCACGGAGCAACAGGAGTAATTCTCTTAGAAGAATCTCACATTTCAATCCACACTTGGCCAGAACATGGTTATGCTGCAATAGATGTTTACACTTGTGGTGGTAAAGAGAAAACATTTAAAGCAATGGAATATATCTTAAAAGTTTTAAAACCGAAAAGAGTTGATGAAAAAGTGGCAGAAAGAGGTATTGTTCCAGTAAATACTGCACAAGTTAATATAGAAAAAGTAGAGTTAGAAACAGTTTCTAAATCATAAGATATAGATGATATTTATGATTAGTGCCATTGTCCTAAAGTTTTTTTCGGCATAACTTATTTTAACTATATAAAATAAAAATTGAGGCAAGGGCAATGGTTTTAGATGTTTCTTTACTTAATTTAATGAAAAATTTAACCCCTGCGGTTGTTGCGACAGTTAATGAAGGAAAACCTTATACAACTTTTATTACTTGGCTCATTGCTAAAGATGAGAATACCCTTAGAATGGCAGTAAGTGCAAATGCAACAACTACAAATAATATAAGACAAAATCCAAATGTTTCTATTGAAGTTTTTGGAGAAGGTATTGCTTCATCTATAGACGGAGAAGCAAAAGTAATTAAAGAAGAAATAGAAAATATACCTTTTCCAGTTGCAGTAATAGAAGTTAAAGTTAAAGAAGTTATTAATAATCTATTTCCGGGAGCAACAGTTAAAGGAACTATTCCTTTTGAGCATACCGGAAATATAGAAAAAGCAGAAGAGCTTGATAGTTTAGTATTAAAAGCTTTAAAAGAATAACAAATGATAAAAGTAGCGGTTATAGGGGCAGGATTAGCAGGTAGTGAGGCATCTTTTAAAATAGCTGAAGCAGGATATAAAGTAGACCTGTTTGAGATGCGTCCTAAAAAGATGACACCTGCCCATAAAACCCCTTATTTTGCTGAAATAGTTTGCTCAAATTCTTTAGGTTCTTTTGAAGTTGGAACTGGTTCAGGACTTTTAAAAGAAGAGATGAGACTTTTAGGTTCTTTAGTTTTATCTGTTGCTGATAAATACAAAGTTCCTGCAGGTAGTGCTTTAGCAGTAGATAGAATTAAATTTTCTCAAGAGATTACATCAATTTTAGAAAGACATCCAAATATAAATGTCATCAGAGAAGAAATAAAAACTATCCCTTTAAATTACGACTATATAGTTATTGCTACAGGTCCCTTAACATCTGAAGCTTTATCAAAAGAAATTCAAAAATTAACAGGTTCAAAATATTTGTATTTTTATGATGCAATTGCTCCAACAGTAGATGCTGAAACAGTGGATTATTCAAAAGGTTTCTGGGGAGATAGGTATTCAAAAGGAAGTGGAGACTATTTTAATTGTGTTTTAATAGAAGAAGAATATGAGATTTTTTACAATGAACTTCTTAAAGGAGAACAAGTTCCCTTAAAAGATTTTGAAAAAGCTGTTTACTTTGAAGGTTGCCTTCCTATAGAAGAGATAGCAAGAAGAGGAAAGCAAACTTTACTGTATGGCCCTATGAAACCTGTGGGTTTAATTGACCCAAGAACTGGTAAACAGCCTTTTGCTGTAGTTCAATTAAGAAAAGAAAATTTAGAAGGCACTTTGCTTTCTTTAGTAGGTTTTCAAACAAAGCTAAAATACCCAGAGCAAAAAAGAATTTTTAGATTAATTCCTGCTTTAAAAGATGCAACTTTTGTTAGACTTGGTTCAATTCATAGAAACACATTTATACAATCTCAAAAAGTTTTACTTCCAACATTGCAATTAAAGTATAATCCTAAAATTTTATTTGCTGGGCAAATTACAGGAGTTGAAGGTTATGTGGCTTCTTCTGCAACAGGTATACTTGCAGGTATAAATGTAGTTAGACTGTTAGAAGGAAAAGAGCCTTTAATATTTCCTAAGGAAACAATGCTTGGTGGTCTTGTAAACTATATAACAACACCTAAAGATGAGCTTCAACCAATGAATCCAAACTTTGCATTACTTCCACCTTTAGATAAAAAAATAAAAGACAAAAAAAGAAGAAAAGAGCTAAAAGCAAAGAGGGCAATAAAAACCATGAAATCATTTTTGGAAAAAGAAAAGATATTATTGCAGGTTCACTAATACTCCATATTCATTAGAAGGTAAAAGTCTGATATAACCTTCTTTAAAAATTTCTGGAGTTTCTAAAATATAATTTTCAAGCTTTGTTAAATTTTCATTTGCAAAAAATTCTTCCAGTAATTTACCTTCTTTATTTCCTATATATAAAAGGCTTGTTTTTGCATTATGGTCTATTTCTGTTTGAAGTCTAAATTCAAATTTTTGACCTTCTTTTATTTCTGTATTTTCAATTATAAAAATTGGAGTAGATATAAATCTAGGTTTATCTAGCTTTACATTTTTTGGATTTTCAACTATCCAAACTTCCACAGGAGATTTATGAAATTTTAGAATAATTTTATCTTTTTTTTCTATTATATGCTTTAATTTATCTCTTAAAATACCTCTTATACTTGCTGAATAAGGTAAAACTTCATGGTAAACTTCTTTTTTGCCAATTTTTACAATTGAGTTTAAAATTTTCCAATTTATAAAATAAAACTCTTCTTCTTCACAATAAATACCTTTTTCTTCTGAAAGGTCAAAGCTTCCTTTTGAGGCTTCTCTGGTTTCAAACAATTTTTTGATCTCAACATAGGTGCTAAAATATATGCACCTGATGGAACTGAAATAACCTTAACTGAAAAGTTGGCTGGGAATGAAGTAGGATATATTCTGGAGATGAAAATATTACCTTGGCGGATTTGGACTACGCTATGCAAAGAATTGAAAACGAATTGGCGGCGGACAACCTCGTGCTGTTT
>DTZN01000126.1 GCA_012961365.1 Hydrogenothermaceae bacterium | reverse complement strand
ATTGACGAAGCGGATAAAAATCTCTATATTGCTAAAAAAACAGGTAAAAATAAGGTAATTGTATAATGATTAAATTTAACCAATACCTTAAGCAAAAATACGGTGGAAGAATTCAGAAAATCTCAATAGATGCAGGCTTTACATGTCCAAATAGAGATGGTTCTAAAGCATCAGGTGGTTGCACTTTTTGTAATAATGTGTCTTTTAGCCCTTATGCAATGACAAAAGAAACTGTCGAAAATCAAATAAACCAAGCTATGCAGTTTTATAAAAATAGATACAAAAATATAAAAGGTTTTTTGGTATATTTCCAAGCTTATACAAACACTTATGCTCCTACTTATAAGCTAAAAGAAGTTTATGATAAAGCTATGGAATACGATGAAATAATTGGAATGTCTATTGGAACAAGACCTGATGTGGTTCCTGATGAAGTTTTAGATTTAATAGCTACTTACACTGTGGAAAAACCAGAAATATGGATAGAATATGGCCTTCAAACTGCAAATATAAATACTTTAAGAAACATAAATAGGGCTCATGGAGTTGCTGATTTTGTTGATGCAGTTTTAAGAACAAAAAAAAGACCAAATATAAAAGTATGTGCCCATATGATTGTAGGTCTTCCGGGAGATACTTTTGAAGATTACATAGAAACTGTAAAGTTATTTGCTAGTCTTCCAATTGATGGAGTAAAAATACACCCTCTTCATATAGTTAAGCACACTGTAATGGAAAAACAATATAAAAATGGAGAAATAAAACTTTTAGACTTAGAAGAATACGCAGAAATAGTTGCAATTTTACTGGACTATCTTCCAGAAGACATAATTATCCATAGACTAACAGGAGAAGCACCTGATGAAGAATTAATAGCTCCAAGCTGGTGTAGCCCAAAAGAGAAACAAAAAGTTTTAAAAACTATAGATGAAGTTATAAAAAAGCATCAATTAAACAAAAAATTGCAGGTTGTAAGCTAAAAATGAAAATTCTAGAAGAAAAAAAGAAAACAAAAAGAAAAAGAATTCCAAAAGAACTTATTTATGAAATGAGATATGGTAGTCCTGTATATTACAGAGATTATGATAAAGTTTTAGAAGGTAAAAAATCTATAGAAGAGGTTATGGGAAGTAGTAAGTTGCAAGCTTGGATTATAGATATAATAATTAAATTTTTACATCAAAATTTAGATTATAAGAAATATAAGATTTTGCTTAACGAAACAGGATTTCAATGGGCACCAAGAAGTTGGAGAAATTTAGATATAGCAATTTTTGATAGAAAAAAACTTTTAAAAGAAGGAATAGATAATAAATATGTAAAAACTCCTCCAAAAGTTGTTATAGAAATAGATACAAAAGCGGATTTAAGGAAATACTCAAATGAGCTTATAAGCTATCAAAAAGAAAAAACTCAAGATTTGCTAACTGCAGGTGTAAAGAAAGTAATATGGTATACAACATTTGATAAAAAGGTTATGGTAGCACAAAAGAGTAAAAGGTGGTTTATTACAGGCTGGGATGATACTATTGAAATTATTGATAACATTGAAATTAATTTAGATAAGCTTTTAAAAGAAGAAGGGATTTTTTAAAAAGGTCTTAGTATTACTAAAAGCACTATTAAAATCATTAATATAGTTGGAACTTCATTATATATTCTGAAAAATTTTCCTGACTTTTTACATTGGTCTGTTTCTAACTGTTTCCTTAAAACTGATAAGTGTATATAATAAGCTATAAGTAATAATGCTAAAGTCAACTTAATATGTATCCATAGACCTGTTTTAAAAATTTCTGGATTTAAGGCAATCATTAAAATTCCTGTAATTAAAGTTCCCCAAAAAGCAGGAATTCCAATAAACTTATGGAGTTTATATTCCATAACTTTAACTACTTTAACAAATTCTTTATTATCCTTATTCTCTACATGATAAACAAAAAGTCTTGGTAAATAAAATAAAACAGCCATCCATGATATTACGGAAATTATATGTAAAGCTTTTATAAATAAATACATTTTTGCTCCCCTACAAAGTTATAATTAGTATAATTATAAAGAATTTTAAATGGAGGTTTTATATTTTGCAAAAAGAATATAACTTTAAACAAATAGAGGAGAATCTATTAAAAGAATGGGAAGAAAACAAAATTTTTACTTCAAAAGAAGATAAATCAAAAGAAAAATTTTATGTTTTAGAAATGTTTCCTTATCCTTCTGGAAGAATACATATGGGACATGTTAGAAACTATACAATTGGCGATGTTGTAAATAGATACTTACGAATGAAAGGTAAAAACACACTTCACCCGATGGGATGGGATGCTTTTGGAATGCCAGCAGAAAACGCCGCTATAAAATCTGGCGTTCACCCAGCAAAATGGACTTATGAAAATATAGAGTATATGAAAAAAGAACTAAAAAGACTTGGCCTTTCTTATGACTGGAATAGGGAAATAGCAACTTGCAATCCTGATTATTACAAATGGAACCAATGGATATTTTTAAAAATGTTTGAAAAAGGAATTGCCTATAGAAAAACTGCAACTGTAAACTGGTGTCCCCATGACCAGACAGTTTTAGCAAATGAGCAAGTAATAGAAGGTAAATGCTGGAGATGTGATACACCTGTTATTCAAAAAGAAATACCATCATGGTTTATAAAAATAACAGATTATGCAGAAGAGCTTCTTAAAGATTTAGAAAAACTTGAAGGTAAATGGCCATCTTCAGTTATTACAATGCAAAGAAATTGGATAGGAAAGTCTGTAGGGGCAACTATCTACTTTGATATAAAAAATTTTAACAAAAAACTTGAAGTATTCACTACAAGACCAGACACATTATTCGGTGTTACATTTATGGCAATAGCTCCAGAACATCCATTTGCATTAGAACTAGCTAAAGGAACTAATCAAGAGGAAGAAGTTAAAAAATTTGTAGAAAAATACACAACAATGTCTACAAGAGAAAGGAATATAGTTGATGAAAAAGAAGGAGTATTTACTGGAGCTTATGCAATTCATCCTTTAACAAAAGAAGAAATACCAATATGGATAGCAAACTACATTTTATGGGGATATGGAACAGGGGCAATTATGGCAGTTCCTGCCCACGATGAAAGAGATTTTGAGTTTGCAAAGAAATATAGCATTCCAATAAAACCAGTGATAAAACCTGAAAAGGAAGAATGGAATTTTAAAGAAAAACCTTATACAAAAGAGGGGATTTTAATAAATTCTGGAGAATTTACAGGATTAATTTCATCAAAAGCAAAAGAAGAAATTACAAAGTTTTTAGAGGAAAAAGGACTTGGAAAGAAAACAATAAACTATAGATTAAGGGACTGGAATATATCAAGACAAAGATACTGGGGAACACCAATACCTATAATTTTCTGTAATACTTGTGGAATAGTTCCTGTTCCTGAAGAAGATTTACCGGTTTTACTTCCTGAAAATGTAGAGTTTACAGGAATGGGAAATCCATTAGAAAAAGTTGAAGAATTTGTTAATACAACTTGCCCTAAATGTGGTAAACCTGCAAAAAGAGAAACAGATACAATGGATACATTTATAGATAGCTCGTGGTATTTCTTAAGATACTGCGATTCTAAAAATGAAAAGGCACCTTTTGATAAAGAAAAAGCAGACTACTGGATGCCAGTAGATTTATATATTGGAGGAATAGAACATGCCGTTTTACATCTACTTTATTCAAGATTTTTTACTAAATTTTTAAGAGATATAGGACTTGTAAATATAGATGAACCTTTTGAAACTTTATTAACACAAGGAATGGTTTTAAAAAAATGGATAAAGATAGAAAAACTTTTAGAAATTTTAGGAGTTGATGAAAATATTTCTTTAGAAGAATTAAAAGAAAAAATTAACACATTACAAGGGGAAAATAAATGACAATAAAATTTGGAACAGATGGTTGGAGAGCTGTAATAGCTAAGGAATTTACTTTTGAAAATGTTGCAAAAGTAGCTCAGGCACATGCGGATTATTTAAAGTCTATAAATGGTAAAGCAGTTGTAATTGGATATGACACTAGATTTTTATCTGAAGATTTTGCGAATACAGTTGCAGAGATTTTTGCTTCAAACGGTCTTAAAGTAATAATTTCCAAAAAACACTGCACAACGCCAGCTTTATCTCTAGCAACAAAATTGCTTGGAGCAGATCACGGAGTAATGATAACTGCATCTCATAATACTTATCAATATAATGGATATAAAGTTAAAGTAAATTATGGAGGTCCTGCAACACAAGAAATAATTAACAATATTCAAAAAAACATAGGCAAAAATTCTCCAGTTTTTGGTAAAACAAATTTTGAGTTTGAAGATTTTAATAAACTATATATAGATAAGCTAAAAGGATTTTTAACAGATAACATACTAAAACAAAAACAAGTAAAAGTAGTCCATGACCCAATGTATGGAGCATCAATGGGGTTATTGAGGAAAATTTTAGAAGGAACATTTATTGATTTAGATGAGATAAACCATTATAGAGACGCATTTTTTGGTTTTCATCACCCTGAACCTATAGGTAAAAATTTATCTCTACTAAAAGGTAAAGTTATATCTACAAAAGCAGATTTAGGAATTGCAAATGATGGAGATGGAGACAGAGTAGGAATTGTTGATGAAGCTGGAGAATTTTTAAGCACTCAAATCGTTTTTGCATTATTACTACTGCACACATTAAGGAACAAAAAAGTAGATGGAGCAGTGGCTAAAACTGTTTCTGTTTCTTATTTAGTTGACAGAATTGCAAAAAAAGAAGGTAGGAAAATATACAAAACTCCTGTTGGCTTTAAGTATATAGCAGATTTATTTACAAAAGAAAAAATAGCCTTTGGTGGTGAAGAATCAGGAGGATACGGTTTTGGTTTTCATATTCCAGAAAGAGATGGATTATTATCAGGGTTAATGATTTTAGAAATGATACTACTTTCTGGAAAGTCTTTAACCCAATTGGTAAATGATTTATTTAAAGAATTTGGAACTGCTTATTATTTAAGAGAAGATATAAAAGTTAATGGAGATGAAGGTAGAATTTTAGTTTCAAAAATGAAAGAAAATCCACCAAAAGAGTTTGCTGGAGAAAAAATAAAAGAGGTAGATTTAACAGATGGTGTAAAATTAGTCTTCGATGATGATAGTTGGATATTATTTAGAGCTTCTGGGACAGAACCAGTTTTAAGAATATATGTGGAAACTCCTGAAAAGGATAAAACAAGGCAGTTTTTAGAAACTGCAAAGGAGCTTATTAATTAAATAGTTATGTAGTAAAATGAAGTCAATTTTATTTTCTTTAGAAGGAGGGAATTATGGAAGAACATATTTATCAACCTTACGATGTCAGAATGGCAGAAGATGGAGAAATTGTAGCTATTGTTGAGCCTGATAGTTATTTAAAAGAAATGATAGAAAATAAAGAAAGTTGTTTTGAACTAGAAATAGATGTAGATTACGATGAAGAAGAAAATGAAGCATTTTTAATGATAAGTTTACATAAAGATAATGGCCAAATATTTATGGCTTTCCCTTATGGAGAAGCTTGGGACGCTCTAATAGAAAAAGGAACTATCACAGTTGCATTAATAAGTCCTTTAGACTTAGAAAATGGTAATGTGGCTGATGCTATAACTTTAAGTTTAGATTTAAGCGATTTTGATAGAGGTTTTATTGAAGGTGCATCTAAAATGTGGGAAGCAATAGCAGAAGAGTAATCTAATGAAAGAAGTTATATATAAAAGAAAAGTAAATTTTTACGAAACTGATGCACAAGGAATTGTTCATCATTCAAATTATCCAAGATATTTTGAAGAAGCAAGGGGATATTTCCTAGAAAAAAATAATTTTCCTTACCATTTAGTTAGAAATGAACTTAATATTGACATTGTTTTATTGGAACTTACTGTTAAATACAGAAAATTTTTACAGTTTGGAGATATTTTTAAAATAAAAACAAAAATTTGCTTTGAAAATAAATACTACTTTAGTTTTGAGTATGAAGTTTTAAAAGAAGACAATATAATATGCACAGGATATACTAAACATTGCTGTATAGATAAAAGCTCTAAAAAACTAAAAAGGATACCGAAACAATTAGTAAATATCATAAATTAAATAAGGAGAAAGACCCATGATAGAGTTATTAAGAAAAATAACAATAAAAGCTAAACTAAAACTAATCCTAACAATT
>DTZN01000125.1 GCA_012961365.1 Hydrogenothermaceae bacterium | reverse complement strand
TTTTTTTGATTTTAAGTTATAATATTTTACCCTTAAATATGGAGGGTGTAGCTCAGCTGGCAGAGCACGAGGTTGTGGCCCTCGGGGTCGCGGGTTCAAGTCCCGTCACCCTCCCTTTCCCATTTATAGCTAATAATTTGAAAACATTCTTAAATTTGTTAAACAAAAATCTAGGAAGTATCCAATACAGAGAAATTCATTCTTTAATTTACTAAACATGAAAAGGAAGCTAAGATAAGTCTTACGAAAAATAGAGAAAAAGCTTAATCTAATTTCAGAAAATGCTTATTATAAAGTTTAAAATCTTAACTTTATAGTAAAGTCATTGGGAAAAATTTTATTAGAAATCCAGAGAAAACCAAATGAAACTTTTTACATACTAAAAAAGCTTTATAACTTCCTTTAGCTTTTAGATATTTCTCCTGTTAAATACATCTCTATAATTTTGCATAAAGTATGTTCTAATGTTAAATGAACTTCTTGTATTCTTGCAGTGTTATTATGTTTAACTATAAAAGCTTTATCCACTATATTCTTTAATTTTCCTCCATCTTTTCCTAAAAATCCAACTGTAAATAAATTTAAATTTCTTGCTTTTTCTACTGCTTTTATAACATTGATTGAATTTCCACTAGTTGATATTCCTATTAGAATATCTCCTTTTTTCCCAAGAGCTTCCACTTGCCTTGAAAATATTTCATCAAAACTGTAATCATTTCCTATTGCAGTTAAGGCGGAAGTATCTGTTGTTAAAGCTATAGCTGGATAAGCTTTTCTATTTTTTTCAAATCTGCCAACTATTTCTGCTGCAAAATGCTGACTATCTGCTGCACTTCCACCATTCCCACAAATTAAAATTTTATATCCCATTTCTAATCTTTTTGCTATTAATAATCCAAGATTTACTATATCCTCAGCATATTCAAAAACAAATTCTTTTTTTAAATCTGCACTTTCCATAAAGATTTCTTCTACAAATTTTTCAAGCATAACAAATAAACCTCTTGAAAAAATTATGTTAGATTATTATAATATATCTCTCTTGTAAGGAGGGATGGCCGAGCGGACGAAGGCGGGTGATTTGAAATCACTTGAGGGTTAACAGCCCTCCGGGGGTTCGAATCCCTCTCCCTCCGCCATATATTATAAATAATTTCCAATTTCAAACCCTAATGAAAAATAGATGAGAAAAACCTGTTATCTTTTTTAAGGCAAACTTTTTAAAGTTGAAAATTTGTTTGATTGATTACACAATTTTTTTGCGCAAAATTAAATAAAAGGAAAGTCTAAATGGAAAAATTTATAGTAATAGCAGGACCTTGTGTAATAGAAAGTAAAGAACTTTGCTTTGAAGTAGCTAGTGTAATAAAAGATTTACAAAATAAACATCAAAATATAAGATTTGTATTTAAATCTTCATTTGATAAAGCAAATAGAAGTAGTCATAAATCATTTAGAGGACATGGTTTTGAAAGGGGATTACAGATACTATCTGATGTAAAAGAAAAATTTAACCTTCCAGTATTAACAGATATACATGAAAGCTATCAAGCCAAACCTACAGCAGAAGTAGTTGACATACTCCAAATACCAGCATTCTTGTGTAGACAAACAGATTTATTACTTGCAGCTGCTAAAACAGGAAAAGAAATAAATGTAAAAAAAGGACAATTTTTAGCTCCATGGGATACTAAAAACATAGTGGAGAAACTAAAATTTGGAGGAGCTAAAAAATTTTACCTTACAGAAAGAGGAGTATCTTTTGGATATAACAACTTAGTTGTAGATTTTAGAAGTATTCCTATAATGAGACAGTTCGCTCCTGTTATTTATGATGCAACCCATAGTGTTCAGCTTCCAGGAGGACAGGGAGAAAAATCCGGAGGACAAAGGGAATTTGTTTACCCACTTGCAAAGTCTGCAATATCCATAGGAGTAAATGGATTATTTTTTGAAACACATCCAGACCCAGATAAAGCTTTATCTGACGGTCCAAATCAAGTTCCATTAAAAGATTTTCCAGATATTATTGAAAAACTACTTATATTAAAAGATTTTATAGATGATAAAGGTTTATAAATTATTTTTTCTGTTTTTGATAAGTTTTTTATTTTCATGTGGTATAAAAAGCTCTCCTTTACCTCCAGAGGATAAAACTCCCCAAGTTGTAGATAAATTAAATATTAAACAACAAGGAAATCTAATAGTTCTTTATTGGAAATATAACAAAACTCAAGACATATCTTTCAATATTTTATTAAATGGAAAAGAAATTAACTTACATATTTTTCAGCAAGGAAACTTATTTTGGATAGAATACCCTTTCGAAAAATTTTCCTTTGAATATTGCTTTCAAGTAAAAACAATAAGAGATATTTTTTCTAAAACTTCAAAATATAAATGTATAACTACAAAAAAATTTAATCTATTTAGTGATACTCCTAAAATTTATCAAGAAAAAGGAAAAATTTACATAAAATGGAAAGATAAAAAGGGGGAATTTTTCATTTATAAAGGGAAAAATAAAAATTATATACCTCCTATTATTTATAGCAAAATAAAAAATGACAATATATTTGAAGATAAAAATATAATTTCTGGACAAAAATACTGCTACTTTTTAACAAAAAATGAAAACCAAATAGAAAGTAATAGAGTTTATACAGAATGTATTACATATGTTGATATTTATCCTCCAAAAAAACCAAAGATATCCTATATAAAAAATGGGGATAGCTTAATTATTATTTTGGGACATATTGATGAAAAGGATTTTGTAGGATTTTTAATTGAAAAAAATGGAAAGTTATTAACAAATATACCTATAAAAACATATTATTTTATAGATAAAAACTGGCATAAAAGTGATGTTTATAAAATATATTCTGTTGATAAAAATGGAAATAAAAGTCCACCTGTTTATCTTAAGGTTGAATAGTAAATAAGTTTAGGATTTTTCTTAGAATATAGAATATCCACTAAAAACCAACCTGTTATAAATCCACCTACGTGAGCATACCAAGCTATACCTCCCATAGTAGAAGGAATTAATAATGCATATAGAACCTGTATAAAGAACCAATATCCCACAAAAAACCATGCAGGAAGTATAAAGGTAAAAAGGATAAAAGGTGGAATAATTGTTAATATTTTTGCTTGTGGGTAAAGTTTTACATAAGCAGCTAAAATCCCACTTATAGCTCCAGATGCTCCTACCATAGGTGTAGTTAAGTTCCCAGCTAATATATTAACAAAAGATTGCAATACCGCAGCTCCAAATCCAGAACCTATATACAATACTAAATATCTTAATTTTCCTAATGCATCTTCTACATTATCCCCAAAAACATAAAGAAACAGCATATTTCCAAATATATGAGCAAAACCACCATGTATAAACATAGATGTTATTAAATTTTGCCAATTTAAATAAATTATATCTAAAGGTAGCAATCCAAAGCTATGAAAAAATACTTCTAGCTCTTCTCTAGATAAAGTTAATTCATAAATAAAAACAATAATATTAACTATTATTAATGAATAGTTTACTACAGGTAATTTTCTTGTAGGAATATTATCTTTTATAGGTATCATTTTATTCCTTGAATTTTTTCTTTAATTATACCCTGAAAAAATAAAAAGGGCATCTCATTGCGAGATGCCAAAATTTTTGGGGGAGGGGGAGGGACTACTAATATACTAAATTACTATTAACTTGTCAACATTTTTAATAATTTTTTTAATTTCTCATTAATTCTCTTAGCCAAATATACTTATCAACTGCTTCAGGACCCTGCCCTACAACTCCAAGCCAACCAGTAAAATCTGGTATCCAATCAAAAATGATATATGCAACTGTAAATAAAATATAACCTATCCAGAAAAGCATCCACCAAGTTGGAACTGTATCTGTAACATAAGTAATTTTATCTACTGCTTTTGTATTTTCTAAATGTGAAGCCATTAGTACTTACCTCCTTCTTTTTCTGCTTTTATTACTTTTTCTTCCATTTCTAAAATTTCATACTTTGGGGCTTCTATATCTTTAAAATCTCCTTTTAAATAAGAATAAATGAATAAAAATAACCATCCAGTAAGAGCTATTACATAAGTTATAACTTCAACTAAAAATCCTTTTAATTCAGAACCACTCATTCCAGCATCTAAATAAGCTACTGTTCTAGTGGCAATAATAGTTCCTACTACAAACAGGAAAATAAACATTATAAGTAGTGCAACAGTCTTTTGAGTAATTCTCATTTTGCCACCTCCTTTAAAGGAAAATCAGGGCTAAAAAGCCCTTCAAAATTTTATTTAGCTGCTGCCTCTAGTCTAAAATCCTTAGGAGGTTTAACTTCCCAAGAACCAAGCCACATTATGTAAGTTAATAAAGCTACTCCTCTTTCATTGGGAACAATTTTAGTTTCTCCAGTTTTAGGGTCTTTAACTTCTTCGAAATACCAAGGATACCCTGGCATTACGGAACCTGGAGAAGTGCTTGTAGGTTTATAAAGGTGAGCAGCTTGCCATCCAAGATTATGAACTGCTGCTTCTCTTATAAGGTCTTGACCAACTCTTTTAGTTCCCCATAAAACTGGAGCTTGAAGTTCGTTATTAAATTCAGAAGGGTAAGAAACTGTATTAGAAACTCCCGGAATACCAAATCTTAAAGTTTCATTAGATACAGGTCTTACCATTTGAGAGTGGCAGTTCCAACATCCTTCAGCAACATACCATCTATGCCCTACTTTTAGAGCTTTAGCTAAAGTTTCCTCATTTGGTTGACACTTATCCGCAGGGATTTTACTTACACCAGAAAATGCATCTTCATATTCGCACAATTTTTTAAAAGATTCTGGATAAATAGTAGCAACCTTTTTAAAATCAGACCATGCAGTTGTGTTTTTACTCTTAGCTTCCTTTGCTAAGTCAATAACAGATTTTTTTGGTATATCTTTCATAACAAACATAGGTAATGCCCATGACACAAAATCAGCAAAAAGGAAGAAAATTATACCGGCCACAAGGGCAACAAATGCGAATCTTTCCATTTTACCCATATCTTATACCTCCTCCATTACACTCTTTTATACTGATTCACTTTTAAGTTCTGCAGATAAGCTTTTTCCAGCAGTTGCAGTTTTATAGAAGTTAACAGCATACATTAATAAACCAGTAATCATCATTAATCCAGCTACACCCAAAACCTCGCCACGATCAAGAGTAAAGCTTACTTCGTCAACAGCTCTAACAATACCCCTAAGAGTATAGTAGTAGATTCGCAGATGTTCAACCTCTAAGAGAGCCAACAGCCAACCCTCAAAAACTCCTTTGGTTTCGGTGGAACCAATGCTTCGCTTGTGTTCAAAAGGTGGGA
>DTZN01000124.1 GCA_012961365.1 Hydrogenothermaceae bacterium | reverse complement strand
CTCTATGATATAGTAAAGATACGAAAAAAGCAAGTCTTTTTAATTAAAACTGTAAAAAAAACGTTAAAAAGAATTTACGGCTTAGTCATTTCTTGAAAAATATACACCAATATAGTATGTTTACACTATAAAATTTTCAAAAAAAGAGGTTATCAAATGAGAAGTGATATAGTTAAAAAAGGTGTAGAAAGAGCTCCTCACAGAAGCTTATTTAGAGCTTGTGGGTTAACAGAAGATGATTTTGGAAAACCATTTATAGGAATAGCAAATTCTTATATAGATATAATTCCCGGACATGTTCACTTAAGAGAATTTGCCCAAATTGTCAAAGAAGCAATTAGGGAAGCTGGTGGCGTTCCTTTTGAGTTTAATGTAATTGGCGTTGACGATGGAATTGCAATGGGACATTCTGGAATGCATTACTCACTACCAAGTAGGGAACTGATAGCAGATAGTGTTGAAACAGTTGTTGAGGCTCATAAGCTTGATGGACTTGTTTGCATTCCTAACTGCGACAAGATTGTTCCGGGAATGCTTATGGCAGCAGCAAGGCTTAATATTCCTACAATATTTGTATCTGGTGGAGCAATGGCTGCTGGTCATAAACCTGATGGAACACCTATTGATTTAGCATCTGCTTTCGAAGCAGTAGGGGCATATAAAAAAGGGCTCATAGATGAAAATGAACTTAAAATAATAGAGCAAAATGCCTGTCCAACTTGTGGTTCTTGTTCTGGAATGTTTACCGCTAACTCAATGAACTGTCTTATGGAAGCACTAGGAGTAGCACTTCCCGGAAACGGTTCCATTTTAGCAATTGACCCAAGAAGACAGGAATTAGCTAAAAGGGCAGGAAAACAAATTATAGAGCTTGTAAAAAAAGACCTTAAATTTAGAGATATAGTAAATAGGAAAGCAATAGAAAATGCATTTACATTAGATATTGCAATGGGTGGTTCATCTAACACTGTTTTACATTTACTTGCTATTGCATATGAAGCAGGAATAGATTTTGATGTTTCAGAAATAGACAAAATTTCAGATAAAACTCCAACTCTCTGTAAAATTGCTCCTGCTTCACAATATCACATAGAAGATTTAGACAGAGCTGGTGGAATAAGTGCAATATTAAAGGAATTATCTAAAAAGGGATTACTTCATCTAGATAGACCTACTGTTACATTAAAAACACTTGGAGAAAATATAGAAAATGCAGAAATAAAAGACCCTAACGTAATAAGACCAATAGACAATCCCTATAGTGAAAAAGGAGGACTTGCAGTTTTATTTGGGAATATAGCTCCTTATGGTGGAGTTGTAAAAGCTGCTGCTGTTGACCCTAAAATAATGGTTCATAGAGGAAAAGCTGTTTGTTTTGATAGTGAAGAGGAAGCAATAGAAGGAATAACAGGAGGAAAAGTAAAAGCTGGAGATGTTGTTGTAATAAGATACGAAGGGCCAAAAGGAGGTCCAGGAATGAGGGAAATGCTTTCTCCTACATCTGCAATAATGGGAATGGGACTTGGAGACAAGGTTTCTTTAATTACAGATGGGAGGTTTTCTGGAGCAACAAGAGGAGCTTGTATTGGACATATCTCTCCAGAAGCTGCAGCTGGTGGTCCAATTGGAATAATACAAGACGGAGATGAAATATTAATAGATATTCCAAACAGAAAAATAGAACTTTTAATTTCAGAAGAAGAATTTGAAAGAAGGATGAAAAATTTCAAACCAAAGAAAAAAGAAGTCAAAAGTAGATGGCTTAGAAGATATTCTGCTTTGGTAACCTCTGCAAACAAAGGAGCTGTTTTGGAAGATGAATGTAAGTAAACTACCCTTGGCTTTTAGTCAAGGGTTTTGCAGGGAGTTTGCATTAAAATGAATAAGCCTTATCTCTGCCGTATATTCATCACACAAAGATTTATAAAAAAAGAAGTAATGGAGTAATAAATGAAATATATTCATAGTGCAGAAGCAGTTTGTCAAGGGCATCCAGATAAAATAGCAGACCAAATTTCTGATGCCATATTAGATGAGTTAATAAAAAAAGACCCATACTGCAAAACTTCAATAGAAACTTTAATAACTACAGGCCTTATATATGTGGCAGGAGAAATTTCTACAGATACTTATGTTGATATTCCAAATATAGCAAGAAATGTTTTAATAGACATTGGATATATAAAACCTGAATATGGATTTGATGGATACACTGCAGGTGTAATAACAACAATAAATGACCAAAGTCCAGAACTTGCAATAGGACTTCCTTCAAACTCAGCAGGGGATACAAGTATAGTCGTAGGTTATGCTACAAATGAAACAAAAAACTATATGCCACTTTCTTGTAATGTTGCTAACGATATTGTTAAAAGGATAGACACTCTAAGAAAAGACGATGTAATAGATTTTTTCAGACCAGATGGAAAATCTATTGTTGTTGTTAGCTATGAAGATAATAAACCAGTTCATATAGACAGTATTACAGTTCTAATTCAACATGAACCTTATATATCACAAGAAAAATTGAAGGAAGCAGTTATAGAAGAGGTTATAAAAAAAGTAGTGCCTGAAAACTTACTAACAGATAAAACTCAGATTATTATTAATCCAATTGGTAGGTTTATAATAGGTGGTCCTATGGCAGATACAGGATTAACAGGGAGGAAAACAATTGCAGATGCTTATGGAACATCTGCCCCATCTGGAGGAAGTGCATTTTCAGGAAAAGACCCAACAAAAATTGACCGCTCTGCCTCATATATGGCTAGATACATAGCAAAACATATAGTCGCTTCTGGTATTTGTAATAAATGCAAAGTGGAAATGGTATATATAATAGGTGGGAATTATCCTATATCTATAGATATAATAACTGACACTAAAATAGATAAAGATAAACTTATAAAAAAAGTAAAAGAAATTTTTGATATTTCAACAACAGGAATAATAGAAACTTTAGATTTAAGAAAACCTATATATAGAGGAACATCTATTTATGGACACTTTGGAAAATCTGAAGATATTTATAAATGGGAAAAAATCAATAAAAACTTTATAAAAGAGTTGAAAGTTTTATAAAAATATAAAAACATATTTTTAAGTGTTTAGGTTTTAAAAAGCTTTCCAATAGCTGTATCATAGCTTGCATAAGCGAAGATTTCACTTAAAGAAGGGTGAAAGTATATAAATTCATGAACCTGTTTTGCTGTAAATTTGGATTTTACCATCAACGATATTTCATGAATTAATTCTGAAGCTCCAGTTCCTACAATATATCCGCCTATAAGTTTTTGAGTATCTTTATCAAAAACAAGTCTTACAAAACCTTCATTTTCCATCTCATCTACAGCTTTTTCATTATACATAAAAGGAAAATATCCAGTTTCTACATTAATACCTTTCTTTTGGGCTGTTATTTCATTTTCTCCTACTGAAGCAACTTCTAAAACACTAAATATAGCAAATGGAACTAATGAATAATCAACAGAAATTTTAGAATTAGGATTTAAAATATTATGTATAGCTATTTTTGCTTCATATTGGGCAACATGTGCAAGCATAGGAGAGTTTATAACATCTCCAATAGCAAAGATATTTTCATAATTTGTTTGTAAATAAGAATTTACTTTTATAAAGCCTTTTTCATCTTTTTCTATATCTATTTCATCAACCAATGAGTTTGGTTTTCTACCTACAGAAAGTAAAATTTTATCTACTTCTAAGTTTTCTCCATTTGATAAAGAAACTAAAATTTTTCCATCTTTCACTTTATATTCTTTTACTGTTGTTCCTAAGAATATATCCACTCCTAAATTTTTTAGCTTCCTATGTACAAATTTAGAAATTTCAGGGGAAATTATATCAGTAGCAAGAACCCTATCTTTTAATTCAACAACATAGACCTTAACTCCATACTTAGCCATTATATAAGAAAGTTCACATCCTGAAACTCCACCACCAACCACCAACACCGTTTTAGGTAATTTTTGAAGTTTATCCATATAATCCTCTGTAGTTATAACAAATTCTCCATCTGGATAGATATTACCTAAAGAAGTAGGGATAGAACCAGTAGAAATTATTATATGTTTTCCTTCTAGGATTTCATTAGAGCCATCATTTTTCTTTACCAGAACTTTATTTTTACCTATAATTACACCTTCCCCTTTGTATAAAGGAACTTTCTTACTTTTTAGTAGGTTCAGTAAACTTTTTCTTAAAAACTTTATAGTTTCCTCTTTATATTTCCATGCAGTTGAGTAATCTATAGAAAAGCTATCTATACTTATCCCATACTTATGAAAATCTTTTAATTTGTGTATAAGATGTGCCCCTGTTCTTAGATATTTTGTAGGAATACAAGCCCTGTTTAGACAGTTTCCTCCTAATTTGTCTTTTTCTACTATTGCTATATTGAGCCCTTTCCTCAAAGCAGTTAAGGAAGCTTCATAACCTCCTGGTCCCATTCCAATTATTATTAAGTCATACATGTGCTACCTCTTTTATTCATAAATTATTTTTGGAGAAATGAATATAAGTAATTCTTTTTCGCTTTTTACATCTTGTTGATTTTTAAATAACCACCCTAGTAAAGGCATTTTATGTAATCCGGGAACTCCTTTAGTATTTTTACTTTCTTTTTTTTCTAAAATACCTCCTATTACTATTGTAGAACCATCTTTTGCAACAACTTTACTTGTTATTGATTTTGTATTTATCGGAGGTTGTCCTAACACTGCATTTCCAAAATCAGGAACATCTTGTGTTAAAGTTATAGTCATTACAATATTACCATCAGGTAAAGTTCTTGGGATAACATTTAATTTTAGTAATGCTCTTTTAAATTGAATATTTGTTCCAAAGTTTGCAGAAGTAGACTGGTAAGGAACTTCTATACCTTGGGATATTTCCGCAGGTTCCCCATCAATCGTTATAATTCTAGGTCTAGATAAAATTTTAGACTTACCTATATCTTCTAAAGCAGTTAATGTTAAATCTAATCTATTTAAACCTAAAGTTTCAAAAATAGAAAATCCCAATGACATTCCATTTCCCATAATAACATCTGGAGACGGAAAATCAAAAATAAAATTGGAACCTGTAAAACCACTAGATATAGAATATATTTTATTACTTCCTAGTGAGTTTTGGTAGTTTACTCCCCATTGTATTCCTAAATTTCTTTTAAAATTACTCTCTATCTGAACAATTCTAGCTTCTATTGAAATTTGATAAGGTCTATTTAGTAATATTCCTATAAATTCTTCTCTTAATTTCTTTATTACAGAAGGGCTATCAGTTATACAAACTTTAGGTAAAGAAGTTATAATTTGAGAATTAACTCCTAAGTTTGATATGTTTGTAGATGTAGATTGTTTGGTATTATTTTGAACTTTAGATTTAAAAACTAAACTTCCATATTTAGAAAGATAATTTTCTTTAATATTTATAAGAAGTTCTGCTGGTTCTAAAGATCTAACATAAAAACATTTAGTTATAACTTTGATTTTCCTTAATTTTGCAAGTAGTTTTGATATCTTTTGAAAATTGGCTCTTGTATCCCATATAATAAGGGTTTTTGTTTTTTCGTTATATTTATATTTACCAAAATCAGAAAGGGTTTCTATTAAATTGTCTTCAAAATTTTTAAATTCTTCTATAGAAAGTTTTATTTCTTTTTTTATAAGCTTATTAGCAAACTCTTTTTCCATTAGTAGTCTTCTTTCTTCCTTTTCTTTTGCTTTAGCTATTTTTTCTGCTTCTTTTTGAAAGGGTTCAACATACACATTTACAAGCTTTTTTATCTTTTCAATATTTTCTTTAGTATCTCTAACATATATAGAATATGTATCTTTATATTCCTTTATTTCCGCTGTTGAATTAGTATTGTTTTTGATTATATCAACAATTGATGAATATATATCTTTCCCTAAATACTCAATTACAACTCTTGGAACTGTAAAAATATAACTATCAGCAAGATATATTTTATAAATTCCTTTTTGCTTAACATAAGTAAGCCCGTTTTCTTTTAGAATTTCTTTAAAAACTCTTTCTGCACTTAAGGGTTTTCTTATTGAAACATAGATTTTTGTATCTTTCTTTGATATAAAAGAAGTATCCCATATAACATTTTTATTAGTTATTTTTGATAATGCATCTATTGCAGTTCCTAATTTTGCTCCATAAAATTCAACACTTATTCTTAATTTCTCTGCAAATACAAAGTTAATAAATAATACGACTAATATAAATATTCTTAAAACATTTTTCCCCACAGCTTAATCACCTGACATTTTCATTTCTTCTTTGGATATGCCTAAATCTTTATTTATAATTTTTTCTGGGTTTTTCTTAACAGGTATTAACCTAGCTCCTTCTTGGCTTTCCACAACTATAAACTTTCTACCCTTATTATCCTCTATATACCCAACTGTATTCTCCATAGGGATTAAATAATCTTTTGCAAAAGAAAAGCCAAACATAAAAAGTGCTAATATCAAAATCTTTATCATCTTCCTTTATCCTCCATATAATAAGAAGAAAATTTAATATTAAATACTAAGTTTCCTTTTATTTTTGAAATATTAACTTTGTCTAAAATTACTATTCTTTTAGTATTTATTAAGTTTTTTAAAAATTTATACAAACTTTCTATTGAACCTGTAGATTTTAATTCAAAACCAAGTTTATTAAGTTTTATACCTGTTTCTTTTTTAGAAGGTTTATCTTTAAAAATTACTCTGTTAATGTCTTTTTTATAAACTGCATAAACAATACCTTTCTCTTTTATGGAAAAACTTTCTAATTCAATTCCTGATTTATCAGCTATTTTTGAAACCCTTATAAGTATTTTTTCTGTAAATGGTTTATTAGGTATATATTTTTTGAGCTCTTTTTCTTTTTGGGATATTTTTGTCTGTATGGATTTTATTTTTTCGTTTAACTTTTTTACATTTTCAGCTTTCGTATATTTTTTTAAATAATTAATATCACTTTGAAGTTTATTTACTTCCCTTTCTAAAATCTCCTTTTGAGTTAATTTAGCTTTGAGAAAAAACATATATCCAATATAAATTATTACACCAGAGAAGAATATAGTAATTAATAACTTTTTCCAGTTTTCAAGCTCTTCCCATTGTTCTTTTAATTCCTCAAAATCCACTTTTATTTTCCTTTTTTTTCTAGCTTAAAATTCGATAAAGAGAACCTAAAAGTATAATATTCATTAATTTCATTACTTTTTTTCTTGATAGGCGAAAATTTTACTTTAGAATAATACTTACTTATATTATTGTAAAAGTAAAATATATACTCTGGTTTAAAAGAAAATCCTTGAAAAATAGACTTTTTCCTAGAAAGTTGTATTTTATTTAACCAAACTCCATCTGGCAAACTAGCAGATATAGCAGAAAACATATTTAAAAATAACATTTTTTCAAACG
>DTZN01000123.1 GCA_012961365.1 Hydrogenothermaceae bacterium | reverse complement strand
TCCAGCCCACATTCCACCACCAACGGATATTTTCTTTTCCAAAAGCACAACCTTAAAGCCCTGCTTACTTAAATAATATGCAGCCGTTAAACCCGTTGGGCCTCCACCCACAATAGCTATATCGCAGTCTAAGGCATTTTTTAACTTCTCAAAATAACTATCTATTATTGCTTGAGATATTATTCTTTCATCAAGTTTAATAAGCTGTTTTCCTCTAGTCATTCCCGGTTTTGGAGAAGTTGTTGCTATCTTTCTTTTTTTTAATGCATTTATAAGAGAAGATTTCCCAACATTAGGATACCCTAAAACTCCAACTTTTATAAGTTTTTTTTCTTGAGCAATATTTTTTAGTATATTCATTAATTGCTCTATACCCTTCTTTTTAATAGCAGAAAATAAAACTGTTTTATATTCTTTCTCTATATAGTCTTTTGCTTTTTTTAAAAAATTATCAGGAACTAAATCTATTTTGTTTAAAACTACAATAAGCTCCTTATTTCTTTCCCTAGCTAACTGCTTTATTACAGAATTTCGCGTCTCAAGTGGAATTCTAGCGTCTACAACCTCTAAAACTACATTTGCATCTTTTAAAACCTGTTTTGCTATACTTTTTTCTCTTAACCATTCTCTTGGTTTTTGCATTGTCTTCTCCGATAAGTATAATAGAATTTCTATAAATTAACCTAAAGGAGAAGTTTTGCAAAGGCTTTTTTATATCTTTATTTTAGCACTGCTTTTTTTCAAAAGCAGTTTTGCAAAAATTATATTAGAGGCAAAACAAATAAATAATTATAAAGATGGACAAATAGAAGCAAAAGGAAATGTTATTATAAAAAGTAAAGATATTACAATTTATACAGAAAAATTAATATATATAAAATCTAAAGAAAAGTTGATTTTCCCTGAAAATGTCGTAGTTAAATCAAAAAACTATACAATAGAAGCAAAAAGAGGTTGGTATAAGCCAAAAGAAAAAAAAGGAGAATTTTTTAATGTAAAACTGTCTATAAACTATCAATACTTTTTAAAAACAAAAAAACTAGTAAAAGAAGGTGATTTCATATTTTATGAAGATGCAAAGTTTTCATCATGTCCTTTTAACCAATACGATTGGTATATCTTTTCAACAAGTGGAAAAGCTAGGAAAAATGATTATTTACATGCCAAAAATGTAGTATTTTACTTTTGCTATGTGCCATTTTTGTATATTCCTTATTTTGCATATCCAATCTCAAAAAGAAAATCAGGAATTTTACCTATCACTATAGGACAAGATATGTATAACAGCTATACATTTAAAATACCTATATATTGGGTAATAAATAGAACTTCTGATGCAACTTTTACACTCGATTATAGAGAAAAACAAGGAAAAGGTTTATCTATCGAATATAGAAAAAAATTCTCTAAATATACAGATATCAAGCTATACACATATTACTTTAAAGATAACCTAATAAACGAAGTATGGACTGGTAGAGAAGAAAAATTCTCAAATAGATGGCTTCTAAAATTAGATACAAATTTAGAAAAATTTAAAGATACTAAAGTTTTTTTCTATCTTGAAATTCCAAGTGATAAATATTTTTACGAAGATATATATGCATCATCAACAATAGACATATTAAATTTTGTCCAAAATAGATACCGTTCATTTACAAAATCACAATTTATAAGCCTTACAGACAAAGATGACTTTTCTCTAGAAGTAAATTTTGAATATCTTTATGATTTGACAACTATTGATAATAAATCAACTTTACAGAGATTACCTGAAATTAGGTTTTATTGGAAAGAAAAGCTTCTTATTGAAAGATTAAACCTTTATTATGATTTTTTAAGTGTAAATACAAATTTTTATAGAGAAAAAGGTGTTAGTGGAATTAGGAGTGATAACACTTTCAGACTTATATCTTCATTAAATTTTAATGGGATTATAAATTTTCTTGAAATATCTCCTAGAACTACCTTTTACACCGGATTAAAAGATTTTAGTAGTAAAAATGCAAATAGGAACCTAATATCAATAAAAGATAGATTGTCCATGCCCTTTTACAAAAACTTTAATACTTTCACACATAGTATAATTCCAGTAATAAAACTTTCTTATGTAAACAAAATAAATCAGGGAAACCTACCAATTTTTGATAAAGAAGATAGGATTGAAGCTTTAAAAGATATTGATTTTTATCTTTACAATATACTATCATTTAATAATCAGGACTATTTTAGATGGGAAATAGGAACAGGATATACATTTTTAGAAAATTTTTATATAGGAGATACTCCCTTTTTAGGACATAATAAGCCAATAACAAACAATTTAATTTTAAAAATAAAAGGAATTTTAGCGGAAAATAATATTTTATTTGATAGATACAAAAAACAAATAACAAGGAGTATTTCTTCTTTATCATTAAATATTTTTAATAAGCTAAGATACTCTATTAATCACTCATATGACAAAGGAGAAAATATTACACAAAGCCAATTAGTTCATAGTGTATCAACAAGTTATAAATTGTTTAAACTTTCAGGTTCTATAGTTCAAAATTTAGAAGAAGGGTATATACAACAAAAAAGAGCTACACTTATTTTTGATAGAAAATGCTGGAATTTTATAATTAACTATATAGAGGATTACAATAAACAAACAAATAAAACATTTAAGACAATAACAGCAACTATAAATATCTTAAGATTTAAATATGCATTACCATTTATAGGAAATAACTAATAAAATTAAGACAATTGATTTGTTATTTCCTTAGCACAGTTTAAAAGCTCAAACTCTATATCTTTATAGTTTATTTGATTTAATCTACTTATTGGAGCAACAATAGAAATAGAAGCAATTGGGTTTTTATCTTCCCAAATAACTGTTGATATTTCAGAAACCTCAGGTTC
>DTZN01000122.1 GCA_012961365.1 Hydrogenothermaceae bacterium | reverse complement strand
TTCTTGTAGTTAAATATCTTTCAAATTGTCATATTGTCAGTCTCTATATACGATTACACAACCATCTTCTTGTCTACATACTCATCCCAATCCATCTCCCCTCTTACCATTCCTGAGATCAACATGGCAGCATGTGCGGTGGTACGTGTACCAATTATGATATCTTCATCACCAATCATCTTCACTTTTTGTCCCAACTGTGCTTGTGCTACTTTACCAATAAACTGTGCTACCAAGCCAAGATCAAAGCCTCTTTGCTGATATCTTTTGATGAAATGGCTTTTATGATCTATCGAGATATAGACCTCATATTGAGGAGTATACATATCCCCTCTCTTCTCTACCCACTTCTGGGAGTAGACATACTTGAGTTTATACCCTTTTAAGAGTACTGCCTGATCTTGAGAGATACGTTTTCCTATGATGACACTTTTACCATCATAGATCTTGATCTCTTCGTGACAAGTGAGATTTGGAGCATGATTATAAAAGATGCGAATAAGAGAAAGATCGAAGTGGTGTTTCATCCAATCATCCCAGAAACTCTCCTCCGCATCCAATCTTATATTATGAAGTGGAGCACTCTGCCACACTAAAGTACCTTTACGTATCTTTTTAGGGCTATTTTTTTGGTAGGTTCCATCTTTTGGAATGACTGTGATACTGCCCATACCCTACTCCTTTAAACTAATGTAACATTTCTTGGTTAATCATCATTTATATTGTATACTGGTTTTGTCTCTGAAAAGAATGCTATTGCAGCAATCAACGCAATAAAGGAGAAGACTGCCAGTACACTGTAAATTGGGGCTTGAACTAAAGAAAGGGCCAGACCAGTAGTTCTAGATGTGTTTTTTATATTGTAATAGATTACTGTAAGAATTAAGATTACCCCTATGCCTATCAATATCTGCCCATTGAGGATATCCTGATTTTTTTCTAGGGCACTTATATACCATTTATAGCCAAAATAAAGCAACCCGTATCCAACTGCACTTATCAAAAAATTAGCCATGTTAAAGAATTCGTAGCGATATTTTTGAATGGTATACTCATTCACTTTTATAATCAGAAGATAAACCAAAAATGCTGCGATTAATATACCAATAATTTTTAAGACCAACATAGTTTACTCCCTTATTTTGGTTCAATGAGCTTAAAGTTGATTCTTCCTTCAACTTTAGGTTTCCCAGCCATTACAACATGAGCGAACCTTCCATTGAATTTACCCCTTATCTTTGCTTCTTGCACACCTAAAACGCTGAGTGCAGACACATGCCTACCAATACCCTTTAGCTTATCAAGAACTTCTTTTTTCTTATACTGCTCCTCATATGGGCCACTTAATGGACCACTTCCATTTTTTCTTAGATAAAGCCCATATTGATTTATCAGCCACTCCTGCTTATAGTCAATCTTCCTATTGTTATTGCTCTTATGCGGTATTCTCAAATATACAAAGCCGTCTTTTTTTATATTTGTATATCTTGCATCTTTATCGTACATATGTTTATATGCATAACCAAAGGTCATATTACCCTTTTTGTTAAGATCAACATGGAGTAGCTCACGATATCTTGTATCATCTGTATCATTATATGCTCTAAACTTACCTATAGGTTTACCTTTATTGTATGTACCCATAAAGGCTCTTCTGCCACTTTCAAAATTCATGACCATATTACCATTTAGTTTATCTTTATGGAAAGTTGCTTGTGTATCTAGTTTCCCATTTGGGTAATATAGTATAAAGTCTCCATGGACAAAGGCCATCAACACTCGTCTATGAGTGTAATCAGGATTAAAGTCATAAAGATAAGTCGCTTCACTCCTCAAGACTCCGTTTGCATAATATGTCTTTACTTTTTTCCCTTTAGCCCCATTTTTAAATTTATAGTCTGAGACCTCTGTACTTATTTTTAATGGAGCTGTTTTTGGTTTAGGCTGTGTAGATGAACAGCCCACTAAAAAAACTGCAAGAATTATCAAAATTTTTTTCATATATATTTTATCTCCGTTATCATATTGTTTTACTATTTTGAAAGAAACTTCAAGATCTCTTTATTATTTTTAACTGCAAATCTATAATGCTTTTTTCCAAACATAACCTGGTTATAGTTGACCTTATCATTCACATCTTCTAGCAGACCAAGCGGGTTTCTATAAAGACTAATACCATACTTAGATGCAATACACAAACGCTGCTTCTCTTTAACTGCTAAGCGTTGGCTTGAATTTTTGGCTGCAAATAGTTCTGGAATATATGGCTGGCTACACTTCCAAGCATCACTAGATGTACCGTCATTTGTTTCATCTACCAAGAATCCATTGATCTCCCACTGTTTGCCTACCGGACCGTCTAATTTACCAATAGATTTAATCAAGGTTTGTTTATTGTATTTACACTCTAAATACTTTGTTGTATATCCTTGCTTGTTACCAGTTTTGCATGAAAGAGGTTTCACTCCATTAAGAATCATTGGATAGAGAGAAAAAGTACCAGAATTTTGCTCCGGTATATTTGTCATCAGTGTCGGCTTTAATCCTCCAGAACCTGGAGTAAGGGCAACTTTATAGTTTCCTCCCTTCATAGTATAGGCTTCTACTTTCAATGTTATAGTCTTATTACCTGGGATATTGATTAAAGAAGGTCTCATACGAAATCCATAATCATGCATTTTTATATATCTACTAAGACCATTTCTCGTATCAGCTACAAGCATCATACTATACTCTTCTCCTTTCTGTCCGTCTGGTAGCTTGATTTGTTTTACTGATTCACAACCATTCATTCCCAATACTACTGCTGAAGCCAGTAATATACCTTTTATTTTTTTCTTCATACAACCCTCCCTTTGTTAAATATTAAAATAATAT
>DTZN01000121.1 GCA_012961365.1 Hydrogenothermaceae bacterium | reverse complement strand
TGCTTCTGTAATTGCAAAAGTTATAAACTCTAATGCAGATCTTCAAGCAAAAGGTATAACTGCAGCTGCAAATAATGAAAGTGTTGCTGGCACAGCATTTGGCACACATAATACTGGAAATGGTGGCCTTACAATTAAGATATATGTTGGACCTGAAACTTCACCAGATATTACTTTAAGTTTTGCATCTAATACTACTATAAATGCTCAAAATCTTGCTGATTTAATTAACTCCCAAGCTCAAGATAATGGAGTTGCAATAACTGCATCAGTTGATGCTGCAGATAGACTTGTTTTAACAACTGACAATGGAGAAACTGTAGCAGTAGAAGTATCTGTGGGAACAAATGGAAGTAACTTTGACCTGAATAAGTTAATAGATGTTGATGGAACACAAAACGTTTCAGCAGGTGCTACAGGTTCTGCAGTTAAAGTAGGTGATTTACAGGTATTTGGAGACAGTGCATATGGTTATAATTTCACAGGTATATCGACAATCGGAGAAGGTTTAGGAGTCCAAGCTGCTAACGTTGCAGATAAGTCTTCTTTAGATACAAGTGTTAAAGTAGATAACAATGCTAATGCTGAATTTTCATTAAGAGTTATTGATACAATTATTAAAAAAATAGATAAACAAAGAGCTAACCTTGGTTCTATCCAAATTAATCTTGAAACAATTATACAAAACAATGAATTTAGTGCTGTTCAACAAAGAGAAGCTGAATCTCGTATCAGAAATGTAGACTTTGCTAAAGAAATGGCAAACTTCACAAGATACCAAACTCTCATGCAATCTGGTATGGCAATGATGGCTCAGGCAAATCAACTACCACAAATGGTTCTACAACTACTAAGATAATAAACTAAACTAAGGGGGCTTGTCCCCCTTTTTGTTATTCTTTATATTTATATTGTGATATATAGCTAAGAGGCGATAAAAATGGAAATTAAACTAGGACAATCTCAAGCTCTTACAAATATGAATTCCCAAAACGTAGAACTTCAAAGAGTAATACAAGAAAATAAGCAGAAAGTAAATAATCAACAAAACCAAAACCAACAGACAATAGAGGAAGTAACTCCAGAAAAAATAAACGATGCGATTAATGACCTAAATAAAAAACTTGAATTACTTAATTCTCAACTTAGAATAGAAACTGACGAAGATACAGGTATACAGGTAATAAAAATAGTCGATAAAGATACTAAAGAAGTAATAAGACAAATTCCTCCAGAGGCAGTTTTAAAGGTTGCTAAATACTTAAATGAGGTTGCTGGATTGCTTTTCGACTCAAAAGTTTAAAGGAAAGGTAATTAATTATGGCTGGTGAATTTTATATTAGTGGTATATCTAACACTGGTTTTGATTATATGGGATATTTAGAAAAATATAAAGAACTCAAAAATATTCCCATAAAATTAATGGAACAACAAGCAGAACAAATAAAATTACAAAAAGATGCCCTTTCTGCTATAAATAATAAACTAACTGCACTGTTTCCACCAGCCTTAAATTTAACATTAGAAACAACTTATGAGACAAAATCTGCAACTGTATCAAACCCTGATATAGCCAGTGCTACAGTTATAAATAACAAAGCATTAAACGGTACATATTCTCTAACTGTAAGCTCCTTGGCAGAAAGTTCAAAATGGAGGATAGACTTAACAGCAACGGTAGATGACGTCAACACAGCTTTACAAGGTAGTGGAACTTTAACTATAAACTACTATTTAAATGGCTCTGAAAAATCACTAAATATAGACTACACAGGGAAATCTTTGTCAGATATTGCAAATGAAATAAATCAATCTGAAGATTTAGAAGCTACAATTATAAATGTGGGAGATGTAAATAATCCAGATTATAAACTTATAGTAAAATCTGTTAATACAGGAACGCAAAATACAATAACAGGTGTTTCAGACACAGGAACTACATTTAATACAACCAGTTCTACAGAAATTGTTGCAGCTCAAAATGCATCAATAACTCTTGATGGGATTACCATAACAAGCCAATCAAACATATTTACAGGAATTTTAACAGGAGTAGATATAACTGTAAAACAAACAGGCTCTGCGACATTAACTGTATCTGATGATTTCTCAAATATAAAAGACAATATAAACGCTGCTATAGATGGATATAACCAACTAAAAGAAACTATTAGACTTGCAACATCTCAAGGCCAACCTTTGCAAGGAGAAGCTACTTTAAATACTATCGCAACATCTGTATTAGGAGTTATAACTAATTATCTTGGGAAATACGGACTAATTAATACATTGGGAGATGCAGAGTCAACAAAGGGACTTTTAGAACTTAATGAAGAAGCATTTAATAACTTTATACAAAATAACCCAGATGCAAAGCAAATACTTCAAGATTTTGGTAGAGCTTTAGAGACTGTAGTAACATCTTATACAGATAATCTTTCATTAAGGGATCAAAGATACCAAGAACAATACATAAATCTTCAAAGGAGAATAGAAGACTTAACAAAAAGAATAGATACTCAAATAGAAAGTATGAGACTTAGATTTGCAAAACTTGAAATGTATCTTTCAGAAATGCAAGCAACACAACTTAGAATTCAAAACTTTGCTAAACTTATAATAGGCAATAATAATGAGCAATAAAGGAGAAAAAAATGACAAACCCATATTCTGCATACGAAAATAATTATACCCAAATAGAAAGTAAAGAAGATTTACTTATAAAAACTTATGAGGAAATACTAAGTCTTCTAAATATTGCAAAATTTGCCTTGCAGGAAAATGATATAAAAACAAAAGCGGAAAGTATAACAAAAATTACAGATGCAATACTTGTTTTAAAGGCTTCTTTAGATAAAGAAAGTGGTAGAGAAATAGCAGAAAATTTAGACAAGTTGTATGATTTTTGTATTGAAGAACTTTTAAAAGCAAACACTCTAAATAAAGAAGAACATATACAAAATGTAATAGAAGTATTAACACCAATCTATGAAGGTTTTAAAGAAGCAAGGAAAAACTTAAATGAAAATAGGTGATATTTTAAAAGAATTGGAAAACCAAGAAGAAGAACTTGATGAAAATATACCTTTAGAAAAATTAGATAGTTTTATTGAATTTATTAAAAATATAGATGTAGAAAATTTAGAATTCTCATCTAAAGATGAACTTCAAAAGCTTTCAAAGAAAATTGAAAGTATTATTAACAAAATTGTATTTTTAAAAAATGAAATTATGCAAAAGGCAGATAGGCTATCCAGAAATAAAGATGCAACTACTGCCTATATGAAAAGCCAGCTAAACGATAGATAACATCCTATCAAGAGGTTTTCTTGCTTTTTCTATAATATCTTCAGGTAAAACAACTTCATTGGTTTCTTCTAATAAAACATCTCTTATTTTTTCAAGTGTATTTTTTTTCATATCACAGCAGTGAACAGTTCCACAGTAATCAGCATTAACAGGGAATATATAGTTTTTATTAGGATTTACTTTTTCAAGCCAGTGTTTTAAACCAACTTCAGTTCCAATAATTACATTTTGGGTATCACAAGTTGTTGCAAACTCTATGATTTGAGAAGTGCTTCCAACAAAGTCTGCTATTTTAACAGTTTCAGTATTGCATTCAGGGTGAACAGCAATTTTTGCATCTGGATACTGCTTTTTTAAAGCAAGTAATTGGTCTGGTGTTAAGTTAAAATGTGGAGGACAAAAACCTTTCCATAAAATAAACTCTTTTTCTGGAACTTGCTTTGCTATGAAACTTCCTAAAAATTGGTCAGGAACAAAAATTATTTTCTTTTCTTTTAAGGATTTAACTACCTTTACTGCATTTCTTGATGTAACAATAACGTCTGCCAAAGTTTTCACATCAGCATTAGTATTTACGTAAGCAACAACTGCAGCATCAGGATGCTCTTCTTTTAATTTTTTTACACCTTCATAAGTTGCCATATCAGCCATAGGACAACCACTTTCTGGGTTTGGGTGTAAAACTTTTTTTTCAGGATTTAATATTTTTGCAGTTTCAGCCATAAACTTAACACCAGCAAAAACAATAATATCTGCATCTGTTTCTTGGGCTTTTCTTGCAAGCTCTAATGAATCTCCAACAAAATCTGCTATATCTTGTATTTCTCCCCTTTGGTAATAATGTGCTAGTATTACTGCATTTTTCTTTTTTCTAAGCTCATTTATTTCATCTATAACTGTTTTTTCTACTATCTGCATAGATACCTCCATTTATTTTTAACTTTGCCACAATATATAACTATAAGCATTATTTAGCAATAATTTTAATCACAAATCCCACTTAAAAGTCCTAAATCTGCATTTATTATTTTTAAATAATTTTTGTATCTATTGCAAGATATTTCTTTATTCTTAACTGCTTTTTTTACTTTACAATCAGGTTCTACTGTATGCATACAATCTGGAAATTTACAGCTATACCTTGAAAACTCTCTAAAATATTTAGGAACTTCCCTTTTGTCCATAAACGTTAATGCATCAATCTTTGAAAACCCAGGGGTATCAGCTATAAATGAGTTTTCTCCAAATTTATATAATCTCACTCCTGTTGTTGTATGCCTTCCTCTTTCTGTTTTTTTAGAAACTTCTTTAGTTTCAAGTTGTTTTCCTGTTAGTTTTGAAACTATAGAGCTTTTTCCAACTCCAGATTGACCTGCAACTATAGATATTGAATTTTTAAGATACTTTGTCAAATCTTCAATTCCTTCGTTATTTAAAGCACTAATTTTATGAACTTTATATCCAGCATCTTTATAAATGTTAACTATGTTTTCTAATTGATTTTTTTCCTTTTGATTAAGCAAGTCAACTTTATTAAAAACTATGACAGGTTCAACTGCAAAATATTCATAAACTACAAGCAAATTATCTAAAAGCAGGCTATCAAAAGGTGGCATTTTAAATGCTTGAACAATAATTGCATTATCAACATTTGCAACAGATGGTCTTTTTAATAAGTTTTTTCTTGTTTCAATTTCCTCAATAGAAAAGTTTTCATTATCTAAAATCTCTCCTAAAACATAATCGCCTGCATATATCTTTGTTTTTTTTAAAACTTTTTTTCTTGGTATTCCTGTAAAAATTTTATTTCTTGCAGGAATATAAACTCCTATATATTTAGCTTCTCTATCTATTACAATCCCTTTTTCCATAAACTAAACCTCTACAATCTCATCAAAATTTTTTATTTGCTTATAAGGAAAATTCTTAATGTACTTAGCATCATTTGGTCTAACTATCCTAATTGCTTTCATTTTGGCGCTTGTAGATGCTATTATTTCATCAGGATTATCTGATAAAAATAAAATTTCTTCTGGATTTAAACCAATTTCTTTAGCTATTTTTCTGTAAGACTCACTTTCTTTTTTATTCCCAATTTTTGTATCAAAATGCCCTGAAAACCAATCTAAAATATTTCCGTAATTTGTATGGGAAAAAAATAACTTCTGTGCTTGAACCGAACCAGAAGAATAAACATAAATTGGATACTTTTCTTTCCATTCTTTTAGTTTTCTGTATGCATCTTCATATAAAGGTGCTTTTAATTCTCCAGTTTCAAAGCCTTCTTTCCAAATGAGCCCTTGAATATCCTTTAAAGGGGCTATTTTTCTATCCTCATCTATCCATCTTTTTAAAACCTCAACAACTTCCTCATCTGTTAAATTTTCTCCTTCAATTTTTCTAACTTCCTCTAAAACCTTTTGAACTTCTGGATTGTCTTGATTTTTTCTTACAAAATTAGCCATTTTCTCTTTAGAATATGGAAATAAAACATCTTTAACAAAAGATATAGAAGAAACGGTTCCTTCTATATCCGTCAATATAGCTTTAATCATTTTTACTCCTTATATTTAGTCTTGTATACTAATATTATGCCAGTAAAATTAAAGGATTTTGAATGAAGCTAAAAATTATTACCAATAATCTAGATACAGGCAAAAGGAAATGTAGAATTTGCGGATATATATATGACCCACAAAAAGGAGACGAAAAAAGAATAATACCTCCTGGAGTTTCCTTTGAAGATTTACCAGATAACTGGCGATGTCCTGTATGCAAATATTCAAAGGCTTACTTTTTAATAATTTATGAAGATTGACTTTATCTACTACAAACTATAGATTTATATTTAGTATAGATTAAATAAGGAGATGTAAAGATGGTAAAAAATATAATAACAGGTTTACTATGTGTATCTACATTTGCTTTAGCAGGTTCTACTGTAAAACTAAAAATTCCTCCAAAAGAACTAGATAAGTATTATCCTCCAAATTCAGAGCAACCAGTGTTTTTATACAATATGTATGGTTTATCCACAGCGTTTACAGGAATATTTGTAAATATAAAGGAAGGAGATTGGGATAATGCAAAAAAATGGGCTATTAAGCTAAAAGAAGGATACTTAAAAATTGGACAAATGGTTCCAAAATGGGATAAAGGATTAAGAAAGAAAGAAATAGAAGCCCTAGTGAAAGCAATAGAAGAAAAAAACACATCTAAAGTTCAAAAGTATGCCCAGATTATTGGAAAAACGTGTTCAGGATGTCATGCTAGGTATCAATTGCCAGCAAAAATAAAATATCATTACCCATCTTTTGATTTAGTTTCATTAGAAGACCCAGTTTCAGGAATGGAATACAATATTCACGATTATATGAAAAAAATGACAAATGATTATAAACTTACAAAAATCTATACCACAGAAGGAGACTTAAAAAAAGCATCAAAATCAGCTAAAAACTTTGCAAAAAGGTTTATGGCTATATCTCAAAGCTGTTCAGAATGTCATACAAATAAAATTGTTGAAGATGTTTATTTTGGAAAACATACTCAAGAAAATATAAGAAAATTAAAAAAGGCAGTAATGGCTAAAGATTCAAAAACAGTGTTTAAAACTTTAGGAGAAGTAGGAGGAACTTGTTATAAATGTCATAATGTTCATGAAATACCAGCTATGTTAAAAGAAAAGTTTGAGGATGACCATTAAAGGTTGTCCTCTTCCTCTCCATTTTCACTTTCAAGTCCGTCAAAAATATCCCAGTTTGGAGCCTCAACTCCTTTAATTTTTAAAGCTGTTTGTCTTAATAACTCTAAGTAGTTTGAAATTTCCTTATATGCTTCAAGCAATGAAGATAATTTTAGAATTTCTTCATTTGAGAGTTCATTACTATATAATCTTAAAGCTCTTTTAATAGCAGCTTTAGTAATAACTATTTCACCAGATTTTGACTGCCAATCACTCCAAAATTGGTCGCTTCCTAGAGGGCTTTTTACAATAAATCTCTCTAAATTTGTTATTTCTTGAGTCAAAAGCATATCAAAAGGAGAAAAATTACTTTTTTTCAATGCTTACTCCTTGTTTTCATTTTTTAACTGTTTAAATGCATCTTTTAATATAAAGAATAGTATTATTCCTGCAATTATCAAGAAAAAAATAGCAGAAATTATAGCAGTAATAGGAGCATTTTCCATTTTTTTGCCCCTCCTTTTTAGTCTACCCAGTAGTTTGGAGCTTCATGGGTTATATAAACATCATGGGCATGACTTTCTCTTAAACCTGCATTTGTTATTTTTACAAATTTTCCTTTTTGCTGTAGTTCTTTTATAGTTCTACTTCCTGTATAACCCATTCCAGAACGAAGACCACCAATCAATTGGTAAACAACATCAGATAAAGGTCCTTTAAATGGAATTCTACCTTCTATTCCTTCAGGAACAAATTTTTCTAAATTTTCTTGAGAATACCTATCTGAAGAATATCTTGCTTTCATGGCTCCTAATGAACCCATTCCTCTATAAACTTTATAAGCTCTTCCCTGATAAAAAATTCTTTCTCCCGGGCTTTCTTCTGTTCCAGCAAATAAGCTACCAAGCATTACAACATCAGCCCCAGCAGCAATCGCTTTTACTATATCTCCAGAGTATCTAATTCCCCCATCTGCTATAGCAGTCTTACCATATTTATGAGCAATTTCTGAAGCTTTTGCTACTGCAGTTACTTGGGGAACACCAATTCCAGCAACAACTCTAGTTGTACAAATAGAACCGGGGCCAACTCCTATTTTCACACCATCAACACCTGCTTTAATTAAATCTTCTGCAGCTTCTGCAGTTGCAATGTTTCCACCAATAATATTTAAATCAGGATATTGCTCTCTGATTTTTTCAATTGTTTTCAATACTCTTACAGAATGTCCATGTGCAGTATCAACAATAATAACATCAACCCCTGCTTCAATTAATGCTGCCACCCTTTCAAAAGTATCAGGACCTGTTCCAACAGCAGCACCAACCCTTAATCTTCCAAGTTCATCTTTGCAAGCGTTTGGATACTGTTTTCTTTTTACTATATCTTTAATTGTAATTAACCCTTTTAATCTTCCTTTTTCATCAATAACAGGAAGTTTTTCTACCTTATGTTTTTGAAGAATTTCCATTGCTTTAT
>DTZN01000120.1 GCA_012961365.1 Hydrogenothermaceae bacterium | reverse complement strand
GCTTATCAGAACTACAAATTGGTATTAAATTTAGACTTATAGCAACACTTGTTGAAAGTATAGCGCTGTTGGCTGCCTTATACTCTTTTCTAGCACAACTTGGACAAATAGGGATAGTGATTGTGTATGTTTCATTTCCACATATCTCGCATTTCATCTTAATAGATCTATACATCAAAAAATAATAATCTACTTTGTGATGATAGATCAACGGGCTGACCAATGATGTAGGATAGCGGTGGCTGAACTTAAATAACAACCTCTCTTATTTTTCTCAACACTTCATATTTTTCTGGTAGTATATATTTCAACTTTCCTGCATCTTTCCTATAAAGTGTCCAAATAACGCTATCTATATGTAATGGAGGAATTTTCGTTTCTTTAGACACTTTATACCAAAAAGAGACCGGATCTTGCTTTGTAAACTTTATAGTTATTTTTTTAATTCTAGAATCAATCGGTATAGCAATATCAAATGGATATGGGATGAATTTCTCCGAGTATATTCTCATAGCATATCCGAACATTTTAACAGAGAATACTATTGTTTTAGCGTTTTTATCTTGTTTCATTATACTTACCAGAAAGTCTCTAAGCTTTACCATATCGTTATAAAAATTATTATAGTTTTCTTTAATGTTTTTTATGTGATTTTTTATCTTTTCTAATCTTTTAATCTTAGAATTTAGAAATCTTCTATTTCCTTTAGAATTCCTCAAAAATGTTATCATTGAATATATTTCATCTTTTATCTCTATTTTCGAGAAATATTTTGAAAATTCCCACCAATATTCTTCGCCAGTAGTGTTCAGTTGATACGACACAAGAGCATTTAGTATTACAAGTATTGGAAAACTTTCTTTATCAGTTATATTTTTATATAGATATTTTAATGCAATAAACTGCTCATCAAAATTCTCCTCTAACTTTTTTATATCTTCTACTCTTAACTCTTTAAGAAGTTGCACAAGTTCACGATATGCGCTGTACGACATTAAAGGTATAAAAACACTCTTATATCTCTTTTTACCTTTTTTATTTTGTTTTTTGGTTTGAAATAAACAATATAACTCCCATCATCTTGTTGCTCATATTTAACAACCCCATATTCTCTATTTAACTTTTTTGAAATTTTTGATGCCATATCTTCAAAATAATCATATACTCCACATGTAAAACATATATGTCCTTTAAATAAAACTTTTATTTCTTCCCCGAATACCCTCAACAGTTTACATTCAGATTTAAATACTATATTAAACTCCTGTATAACCTCTTCTATTTTATGTTTCATACATAAAATAGTATAAAACGAGATTATATATCTGCTTCAGCCTTCTAGAGGTTATAAATACTACGGTATGATACTTCTATAAGTCTTCCTTTCCTATCTAGCTTTGCAAAAATCATTGACAATATATGTAAGATCATTAGAATGTTTAATCTTTACTTATTACTTACTTCAGAAGAGTTCTATAATAAAAATAAGTTTATAGTTGCTTGTAGCAAAACCACCAATCAAGGCATTTTATCTCCCCTTTCTTAGCTTTTTCTTCTCTGTCTTTCTTTTCTTCTAAGCTAGATGCTGGTGGAATTATTACATTATCCCCTACTAAGCTACCAGATTTCCACTCAAATTGATCTACTGCCCAGTTGGCTGGAGTAGCTACACTATACTTATCTGCGGTTTGTAGAGCCTTTACAAGCCTTAATATTTCAGTAATATTTCTACCTGTTTCTTGTGGATAATACAATATTGCTCTGATTATACCATCTGGATCTACAATAAATACAGCTCTCACTGTATTAGTTCCTTTATATGGAGAGATCATTCCTAACTTCTTTGCTAACTCCCCTTGGTCATCTGCTATAATAGGAAATGGTATTTCTACACCAATTTTTTCTTTGATCCACTCTATCCATTTAATGTGAGAAAATACTTGATCTATGGATAGTCCTATTAACTCTGTGTTCAATTTTTTGAACTCCTCATTGCGAAAGTGTGCAAATCTACCTACCAAAAATGATAGAGAAGCGTTACAAAAACAGATTTATAAACGTCTCTTGGAATCAGCCCAGAGTGCGGAATATGTTGAGTTATTTCTTATATATATATTTTTCGGTACTATTATACCACTCCAAAGTAGTATTGAAGTATCAACACTATCAGATATCCT
>DTZN01000119.1 GCA_012961365.1 Hydrogenothermaceae bacterium | reverse complement strand
GCAGCCTCGGAAATAGCAGCAAAGTTAAAAGCCGAAAAGTTAATATACCTTACTGATACCCGGGGCGTAAAAGCTGAAGAAGGGAACTTAATTTCTACTTTAACAAAAGAAAAGGTGGGAAAACTAATAAAAGAAAGAGTGATAAGGGAAGGAATGATACCAAAAGTCAAGTCTGCCCTAAAAGCAATAGAAAAAGGTGTCAGGAAAGTTCACATAATAGACGGCAGAGTTAAGCATTCCCCTCTGCTACATGTACGACCACAACTAAGGTTTAAGGATCTTATCACGTAGAATACAGTTCTGTCAACGCATCTAGAAGGATATGAAGTCAGACTCTAGCAAGTATTCTAAAAAGTTCTTCTTTTCACCAAAAACCTATGCACATCAAAGCTGCTTCGAAGGCTAGTCATCATCATAGAGTGGATGTGGGGTGTAGAAAGGTGGGTCTATTTCCCATCTTAGAAGTTTGACGAACAACATAACTGTTCTGGAAAAAGATTGTTTCAGCTGTTTAATGGTTTAAACCATTAAGCCAAGTTTACATTAACAGAGTCAAAATGATTTTGCTCACTGTTCTCTTTCGTTCTTATTTCTAGTCCGTTAACTTCTCTTGTACTCTCCACGATATGATAAAACTCTCCATTTTCATCAAGAGCTACCCTTGTACCACCGACCATTACTGCAGTGACTTTTTTACCTGATACTGCGTTGTAAACTTTTCCTCTAACGCTAAACTGAGGAACATAAGTCATATTTGATTGTTCTTTAAAAAACTTCTTTGCTTGACTATATGCTTCTACTTCTAATTTTATTTTATTATTACCATATAGGTCAGGATAATCACCCATAACAAATCGTGCCATTTTTCCATTTGGTGTACCATGGAAAAGTTGATATTTTTTGCTGTTAACTATCATAGTTACAGTAACTTGGTCAATTCCCAATTCTATATTTGATTTTTTAACAAAAATACTACTTAAGTCAATGCTAAATAATTTATTTGCAACCAACATTGTGTTAAATGTTATTCCACCTGAACTTGATACTGTATCCAATACATTGTTTTCACTTTTATCTTCAGGATAACTAAATTTTGATGCACTTATTTCCTTGGTGGCACTGTCCACATAACCCAAATTATCTCCACCATTTACTGTAATATGATAACTATCGCGTGGTTGTGTACTCATAGGATAGAAATGAACTGTTTTATAGTTACTACTGCTAGATACTTCTTTAAAATACCCTTTATCTGTACTCCACCAATAATAACCACTAGCCCCATTAGATGTATCAAGTTTTGAATTAACAGTTAATATATAGTAGTTGTCTTTTTTTGTTGAACTAATACTTGTTATATCTATAGGTGTAGCATTAGGCTTATAGTATCGTGGCTCATACTCAAACCCTATAGTTTTATGATAAAGACTAGATAGGTCTAAACTCTCAGGGGTCTCATATCTACTAGAAGTAAATGAGTAGTTTGAATGAAATTTATTTTTAATTCGTCTAAGAATTAATAATGCTTCTGTAATAGAAATTTTCTCTTTAGGTAGAAGTTTTCCGTTATTCCCAAAAAGTAGTTCATTATGAACAGCTGTTTTAAAATACTTTACAAAATAAGAAGTAATCAAAGATGTTTGACCTCATATTAACCAAGATGCAATTGTTTGAGATGTTTGCTCTATAAAAGGTTTTGTAGCCAAAGCTTTAAAAAAATATTGCCCATCAACTTGCACAATTATTCCTACTCATCCTATGTTTTGACCTTATATAACAGATATAGCTGAACAAGTATTTGTTTTAACTGCTGATGAAACCACAAAACAAAGCCAGCCTTACAAATGGTTAGTTGATTATTTACAAAAAAAAGAAGCAAAAATAATAGAAACTACTCCTGATTATCATGATAAAATAATGTGAATAGTTCAATGACTTACTCATATAAATATGTTTACAATATGAGAAACTATTAGAAGACTAAATATCCCAGTAGAAGAAACACTAAAATTTGTAAGTCCTATTTATAAACTTCTTATTACTTCTGTGGCAAGATATGTTTGACATAATCCAAGATTATATTGAGACATCCAAATGTTCAATC
>DTZN01000118.1 GCA_012961365.1 Hydrogenothermaceae bacterium | reverse complement strand
TGGACTTATTAATGAAGAATTAGAAATTTATTCAAAAGGAGGGAAGTATTTAGAAGATATGAAAGGGATATTTATTGGATTTGTTAATAAAATAGAAAATTTAAAATTAGAACTAGAAAAGGCTAAGATGCGATAATGATACCTAAAATAGTTGATACAAAATTTTTAAATGAGAAGGCAGCTAAAGCAAAAACTTTTATAAAAAAAATAAAACAAATTTTATCTCTAGGGGAAGAGGAATTTTCTAAAAACCCTATGTATTCAGATAGAACAAAATATTATCTTGTAGTTTTAACTGACGAATTAGAACAAATAGCTTGCCACATTCTTGAAGTTTATTTTCAGCAAAAATTTAATGAAAAATGTTTAGAAAAATTAGCATCTGAAGAAATTTTAGATGCAAAATTGTCAAGGAGTTTATATGATTTATACAAACTAAAAGAAACTCTTTTAAAAGAAAATATGGTATATACTCCAGAAAATATGTATCATACAGTTTCTGATATTATATCTACCCTAGATAAACTTTTAATTTTAGAACTAGCTCAAATTTTAAAAGAATTAAAAGAAAAACAACCTTCTTTAAAAGTTCCTGTTAACTTTAAAAAAGTAAATCAGCATATATCTACGATAAAAAGTAATCTTTTAAAACTCGATACATTTTTAAAATACCCAGAAGAAGAATTTTTGAACACTCCAATGTTTATAGATAGGTCTAGATATTTTATAGTTGTAATAACAGATAGTTCTTTATGGATTTGTAGACACTTGCTTAGAAAACTTGGAGAAAGAAAAACTGATGACTGCTTTTATAAACTATGGGAAAAAAATATAATAGACAAAGATACTGCAGATTTATTAGGATATTTTGCTTCAAATAGAGAATTATTTGCCAATCCTACAAAAAATATAAACTTAAAAGAGTTTTATACTAAGTTAAAGTTATCTAAAGATATTTATATAAAATTTATAAAGAGCATACTTAAATATGTTTTGGAGGAAATAAAATGAAGCAAGATACAAAAGTTTTTAAAGATATCTTGATAAAAGTTTATGATAATTTTTATTACAGATTAATTTCAGACCCATATTTTGGAGAGTTCTTTAAAAATAAAGATGTAGAAGAAATAAAAAGAAAACAAAGAAAAAATTTAATTAAAAACTATAACAGGTTTATTAAAGGGAATTTAGAGGAAGTTAAACAAAACTACATACAGCTTGCAAAGCTTCATGATGAGCTTGGCTTAGATTTTAATTCATATATGGATTCTTTATCAGAGCTTGAAATTTTAATTCTTAAAGAGATTTTTCAATTTTACAAACAAAATAACTTAAAAAATTTTGATATTGAATACTTTTTTATAAGCTTTGAAGATTTTTTTGACTTAATAAGAAAATACTCTGCAGCAGGATATCTAGATAATCTAGTTCATAGAGAAAAGAAAATTATGGATGAATTTATAGAAGCAAATATAGACTATAAACTTTATGAAGTAAAAGACTTAGTAGATACACACCTAGATTGGAAAGAAGATATTTTAGACTTTTTAATAGATGAAAAAAATATAGATGAAAATCAAATATCTGTTTGTTCTTGTAAAGCAACTAGTTGGCTAGAAGATAGGCTAAAAGAAGAAAAATCCAAAGAAAAAAAAGAAAAGTTAAAAAAACTTCAAAAACTTCACTATAAACTCCACAAAAGTGCGGAAAAATTAGTAAGTTTAAAAAAAGAGGAAAAATTCTTTCAATTAGTTTATGAATACAATAACTTTGTGAAAACGAGTCTTATATTTTTATCATCTTTTATTGCATATACAACCTCCCAACAAATAAAAAAGCTTCAAAGAGACCCTCTTACTCACTTACTTTCTAGAGGACTTTTGAAAGAAATCTTCCTTAATGTTATGGATTTATCAATTTTATCAGGAGAGCCTTTTGCTGTTACCTTTATAGATATAGATAATTTTAAGAAAATAAACGATAAATATGGACACTT
>DTZN01000117.1 GCA_012961365.1 Hydrogenothermaceae bacterium | reverse complement strand
ATAATTTAGTTTTTAAATGTGATACAGATAAAGCTTCTTCTATATCTGTTATTTCCTTTCCTTCTTTTGATACTGCAGTATATTTAAAAAATGGCATATTTACTATACCTTAGTGGTTTGAAGAACTTCTTCTAGTGTTGTTATTCCTTTAATAGCTTTTTGTATTCCATCTATGACTAATGTTTTCATACCTTTGTTTAATGCTTTTTCCTTTACAATAGTTGTTTCTGGAGTTTTTGAAATAACTGTTTTAAGTTCTTCATCTAATTTCATTATTTCGTATATAGCAACACGACCTTTATAACCTGTATGTAAGCAATTTTCACAACCTTTCCCTTTATAAAGTTTTTGTGGTGGATTTAAGCCTAAAAACTTAAACTCATCTATTTCCCAAGGCTTTGGTATATATTCTTCTTTACAGTTTTCACAAATCCTTCTTACAAGCCTTTGGGCTATTACTCCTTCTAAAGCAGAAGCAACTAAGAAAGGTTGTACTCCCATATCCACTAGTCTCGCAACGGCCGATGGAGCATCGTTTGTATGTAATGTAGATAAAACTAAGTGGCCTGTTAAAGATGCATTTATCGCTATTTCTGCAGTTTCCACATCTCTAATTTCACCAACCATAATTATATCTGGGTCTTGTCTCAATATACTTCTTAACCCATTTGCAAATGTAAGTTTTATTTTCGGGTTTACTTGTATCTGACTAATACCATCTATTTGATATTCCACAGGGTCTTCTATTGTTATTATGTTTTTCTTAGGGCTTTTTAATTCTAATAAAGATGCATAAAGAGTTGTAGATTTACCAGAACCTGTTGGACCTGTAATTAAAATAAGCCCATAAGGTTTATAAATTATGTCTTTATAAATTTTTAAGTCCTCTTTTGAAAAACCAAGTTCCTCTAATGTTAATATTTTATTAGATTTATCAAGAAGTCTTATAACTACTCTTTCTCCAAAAACTGTAGGCAGTGTAGAAACTCTCATATCAAGCTGTTTTTCACCTATTTTGACCTTTATTCTCCCATCTTGTGGAAGTCTTTTTTCTGCAACATTTAGTTTTGAAATAATCTTTATTCTAGAAACAAATTGAGGATATATACTTTTAGATATAGTAGTTATTTCTTGTAAAACTCCATCTAGTCTAAATCTAACTAAAATTTTATCTGAAAAAGGTTCAAAATGTATATCACTAGCTAAAGCTCTAACTGCTTTTAAAAATATACTGTTTAATGTTTGTATTACAGGTGTATCAGAACCAGATAGTAAATCTTCAAAAAATTTTTCTTCTTCTACAAATGTTTCTTCTATATGGCTTTCTAGCTTTGCTATATATTCTTCTAATTTTTCTTGGAACTCTTCTTCAGATATTAAAATAGTTTCAGGTATAATCCCTGTTATAAATTTAAAATCCTCAATAGCAAAATACGGAGTTTGTTTTGTTATGTATACTTTTGTTTCATCTATTGGAAGTATCTTATTTTCTCTTAAAAAGTCTATAGATATATTTTTCGTTTTCAATTTTACCTTCCAAAGTATTTGTTATAATCTTCAAAAATTGTAGTATTTTTTGACTTAATTTTTACTTGTTTATATTTCTTTTTTTTAGAGATTTTGTTTTTCATAAGCATTTCACTTAATCTTCTGTGTTCTTCTGTTATTTTAGCTAAATCTTCTGGTTTATTAATAATATAAGGGGTTATAAATATAAACAGATTTGTTTTATTTAAATCTTCTGAATTATATTTAAATAGGTTGCCTATAATTGGAATTGAAGAAAAGAAAGGAACTCCTTCCATTGTTTTTATTGTTTTTTTAGAAACAAGTCCTCCTAGAACTACAGTTTTTCCATTTTTTACCTTTATTGATGTAGTTATTTCCCTTCTTGAAGTTATAGGAACCACATAGCTTATATTACCTATTTGTGGTTTTTCAAAACCTATAACTTCGTTTACTTCTTGATGTATATCCATAACAATACTATCATATGAGATATGAGGAGTTACTTTTAAAACTAATCCAACATCTTGATAATCGTAATTTATTATAGGATTTCCGTTTACATCAAATTTTAAACTTTGGGCAAATGGTATTCTTTGTGCTACTTTTATAATTGCTTCAATATTATCCATTGTAAGTATTTTAGGTGAAGAAACTATATTAAACCCTGTTCCTCTTTCTAGTAGAGAAAATAAAAACAGTAAATCTGGAAAAAACAAAGTAGCTCCTCCACTTGACACTGTCTTTCCAGAAGTAGAAATTGCACCTACAACAAAGTTTGATGATGCAATAGCTCCATAAAAATCTCCTTCAGATAATCCTCCTTTAAAGCTAGCTCCTCCATATTTTCCAAATGCTTGCCACCTTATTCCTATTTCTTTTAAAGCTTGTTCTGATACTTCTGTAACAAAAGCTGTAACTAGAACTTGTTTTTTCTCTTTGTCTAAACTTTCAACAAGTTTTTTTATTGCTTCAAATTCTGTTTTGTTGGCATAAACAATTATTGAGTTTGAAACTTTATCTGCAACAACTTTTGGTTTATCTTTATTTGATATACTTCGTATGTGTCTATTTTTACCTTTCTTTATTTTCTTTTTTGAAACTAGTTTTATATTCTCAAGGAGTTTATTTAAGATATTAGCCAGTTCCTCTGCTTTACTGTTTTCAAGTTTAATTGTGTAAAAACTTCTTGTTGACGAGCTATAAAATGATTTATCAAGCTTAGATATCATATTTTCTATATCTTCTACGAAAAATCTTGGAGCTTTAACTAAGATTGCATTTTGGGATTTTAAATTAAAACTTTTTATTACTATTCCTCGTTTGCTTAAATCTGAAAAGATAGACGAAATTGCAGAACTTACCTCTGCAGAATCTGCATAATTTAATTTAAATACTTTTATTACATATCCTTCAGATGGAGTATCTATTAATGATATAACTTGTTTTAGACTTTTTACCTTTGCTTTAAAATCTGTAATTATTACAATATTTGCAGGATTATAAGAAAACACAACCCCCCTTGGAGATTTTAGACCCCTTAGTATATTTGATAGCTGAATTATATCTACATATTTAACTTTGTAAACATACGTTATAAGTTCATCTGACGTATTTTCAAGTTTATCTAAAGGTGGAGTTGTATTTCTTGTACTGGAAGATGGAACAACTTCATAAAAGCTTCCCTTATTTACAAGAACATAGTTTCTACTTTTTAAAACAGAAGTATAGATATTCCATGCATCTTCTATTGATATAGGTTGTGAAAAAATTAAAGAAACTTCTCCTTTTACATTACTTCCTAATACTATATTCTTTTGCGTCAAGGAAGATATAAAGTAAGTTAATAGCTTTAAATCTATTTTGTCAAAGTTAAAATATACTTTCCCATTCTTCTTTGCATCTTTTGATAATTTAAGTAGTTCTTCGAAAGATATATTTTGTGAATAACTTATATTAAAAGAAAGTAATATAAAAAAAGCTATTACTAATTTACCTAACCTCATAAGTTAATACCTTTCTTTGTCCTTTTCTTTCTATTTCTACATTTACATACTTTTCATTTCTAATGATATTATAAATTTTAAATGCTTCTTCTGCGGTTTTAACAGGCATATTATTTACACTTATAATTAAATCTCCAGAACGAAGCCCAAGCTTATACAATAAACTATTTGGTTTTATATATTTAAATCTAAACCCAATAGTTTGCCCATTTTTTATTTCAGGAACGAGTAAAACATCCTTTAAAATGGTCCCTATATCTGCTGTTTTTTCTTCTATAAATCTTTTATCTATTTGTATTATATTTCCTTCATTGTTTATAAAATTTTTATTTGATTTTGTATTTTTATTAATTTTAGAAAAAGAGCTATTCATCCTTACAGATTTATCAACTTCTAATGAGACTTTATACAACTTTCCGTTTTTTTCTAATATAAGGTAATAATTTTCTATCTTTTTTACTTTATAGCCCTCAAAAAATTTACCTTCTTTTACTAAAATTAACTGGTTATTTTTATTTAAAATAGCAAAATTTTTGTTTTTTATCCTTATAATACCTTCTAGTTTTATATTATTTATATTTTGAATGGTTATTAAATCTTTTTTATGTGTATTGCTTTGTGTATTTTTAGAAGTAGTAGTTGTTAAATTATTTTTTATAAATATATGTTTCAAGTATTTATAATCGTTTGCATAATTTGTTGTATTAATCTTTTTTTTCTCTACATTAGAGTTTATAGTAGGTAAAGAAAAAAGCTTATAAGAAATATAAGTATTAATAATAATTGCAGTAGAAATTCCTAAAGCAGAAAAAAATATTAGCCCAAATATTTTATTAAAAATGCTTATGTTGAAATTTTGCATACTTTCTAATTAGCCTTATTAATAAAAATAATATTATAATGTAAAAAATATAAACTAAAGAATTATTACCTGAATTTCTAGAAAAACTACAACCTCCAGAATTATTATCGTTTTTTGTATCAATTTCTTTTTCAGAATTATTATTATTATTTCCTATACCATTTCCTTTTAGAGCTATGTTAATTTCTTTACTGTTTCCATAATTTATACTTATTTTTTCTTGATATATTTTTCTCTCTTTTGGAGCAAATGAAACTTCTATAATACATTCTTCTTCAGTTTGTAAAAATTTGTTTAAGCAGGTTGTATTTACTTTAAATATATGTGATGATGAGTTTATTGAGTTTACATGTAAATCTGATAATCCAGTGTTTCTTAAATAAAAAACAACTGTAGAAGTTCTACCTATTTCTAAATTTCCAAAATTATAACTAACTTTATCTAAACATATTTTTTCTTCTGTATCTAAGCTATTACTTAAAATGTTATTTAAGTTTAAAATATTACATGTATATGAATATCCAGACATTTTTTCAGGGAAATTTTTTCCAGAGAAAAGTATTCTTCTTTTTATTTCTTCTGATGATAAATTGTTATTATAAGCTTTTAATAATGCTACTGCTCCACTAACAAATGCTGTAGATTGAGAGGTCCCAGTGGCAATTCCATAACTATTTTCTTTGTATGTGCTTAAAATATTATCCCCAGGAGCAAAAATTTTCACCAGTTTTTTTCCATAATTTGAAGAAAAGCCATATATAAACTGTGCTCTATTATTGTTTTTATTTGAAGCACCTACACATATCTCATTTTTTAAATCATATCCACAAGGACTGAAGTTTAAATTTTCTATATTGTATCCATAATTACCAGCTGCTGTTATAAACAAAATATTTTCTAAATTCCTTATTTTTTCTTTTTCAATATTTGAAAAAAATTCTCCCCCATAACTAGCATTAATAGCAACAACATTTAAACCTTTTGATATTAGTTTATTTATGTAATCAAAACATATAAATTCACCTTCAGTATCGCCATATCCATTTGAATTTAAGAATTTACATGGTATTATTTTAACTTTCCAATTTACCCCTGTAATACCTATATTGTTATTTCCTACAGCACCAATTATCCCTGCAATATGAGTTCCATGTCCATCTAAATCTAATGCATCGTAAGGTTTTACACAACCTGCTTTATTTGGATTAAATATTATATTCCCATTTCTATCATACTCATAACATAAAGCATTAATACCATAACAATCATCTACAAAACCATTCCCATCATTATCTATGATGTCCTGACAACCATCATCTATACCATCATTATTATCATCTTTGTAAAGTAGCTCTTCCTTATTTATCCAAAGGTTATCTTTTAAATCCTCATGATTATAATCTACACCTGAATCAAATACTGCTACATAAATAGTATTAGACCCTGTTGTCTTATTCCATGCCAAAAGAGCATCTATATTTTTCCACCACCAAAATATATTTCCATTTTCATCTTTTACATAAGGGTCATTTGGTATGTTTACTTTCTTAATTTTATAAACAGGTTCAATAATAATATTTTTAGTAGAATATGTTGACACATAGTTTTTTTCTATTTTGTAAATTTTCCCATTTTTTTCTATAAGAAAATGTTCAGATGAATAAGAAAAAAAAGGAAAGAAAAAAAGGAAAAGAAAAAGTTTTAATATTTTATGTGTAGCATTTACCATCCTAACGCCACAGTTAGAAGATATCTCCTATCTCCTTTTTGCCCTGCGTATGCTCCAACTTCCTCTTCATAAGTTGTAAACATAGCAGTTAATAAAAATAGTCTAAGTTCCGCTCCTGCTGTAAAATAGCTTTGATATACACCTCCTCTTATTTTAGCTGCTCCCCACCATTTATCAAAAAACACAACTTCAACACCTGCTCTTAGCCTTTTAAGTTTATTATCATCTTCTTCATAGTTATTTGTTACATCTACATAGTCTATTGCAAATGTCCAGTCGAAAATGGGTATTTTAGGTTTTAATGCTATACCAAGATTTAAAGTCATAGGAATTTTCCCAGCTTCTCCAAAATCCATATCTCCAATATTTAATAAAGAAGCACCTATTGATATAGGAAGCCAGTGTATTTTATCTATATCATAGATTACACCAATATCTGCCCCAAAAGCTGTTCCATCTTTGGCTACTTCATTTAAAATATAATTATCTAAATTATCTTCATTTTCTACAAGTTCTCTTGTTGTAAAGTAATGGTCTATTAATTTCCTATACATATATTTTGCTGATAAACCAATACTAAGATTATATTTAGTAAAATCGTAAGAAAATCCAACAACTGGTCCAACCAACATATCTAAATGTTTTTCTATAATACCTTCTAAACCAAAGCCTTGGTGTGTAACAGTATTACTATTTACACCACTAAAAAGTCCTATAGTAAAGGCTAGCTTTTTCCATCTTTTAGAAATAGAAGAATAGTTATTAAATGTAAAATGTAAATTTTCGCCTTGATATTGTTTTATTACTTTGTTTAAAGCATATAATTGGTCATCTCCATCGTCTCCATCAGAAGGTGTTATATAATCCCCATCTTCAGCATTTAAGGCATCTAAAGTATCATTGATGAAATCTATAGAATTATTCCCAGCTCCTGCTGTAATTTTTAATAAGTTTACTTCCCAACCAGATTCTTTATTAATTTTTGCAAGTCCTGCAGGATTGTAGAAAACAGCAGAAGATGTTCCTCCTACTGCCACATAGGCACCTCCCATTCCCATAGCTCTTGGGTCTTTATATATAGTAGGATACTCAAAAGATACTGCCAAAGTTGTCGTTGCTAGGACTAATGTAGATAGTAAAATTTTTTTCATTTTTATACCCTCCTTAAATCTTACTATTGCTGTTGCAAGTAATCTGCAATAAGCTCTTGAACTTCAGGATTTTCAGTAGGAGATTTAATCTTTATATCAGTAGCATTATCAAGATTATCTTCAGAGCAATCTTCATTAGCCTCTCCATCTCCATCTGTATCACATAAACAAGCTGTTGGTTCAGAAGAACAAAGGTCTTTCTTAAATTCAACTATACTTTCTTCTAGTGTAGTTTCATCTGTATCTTCAGGAGCAACTGCAAGTATAGCATCTGTTCCCTCATTAATGGTTTCAATTATAGTATCTACTGTAGATAAAGGAACTTCTTTACTATCTCCTGTATCTTCATCTTTAGTTTCAGTTATAACAGGACAAGGATAGCAGTTTCCATTTGTTTCTGGATTGCAAGTATTAAAGCTTGTATCACAAAAGCCACTTGTGATAGCCGTAGTGTATAATGAACTTGATTTTTCCATCTATTTACACATAAAGTTCCACAACCACCAAGTTTGTTAATTCTATATCTATTTCTAAAACACCGTCTTTGTATTCCGCTTTAGCCCCTTCCGGGTCTACTTCAATGGGCATGGGAATAACCCTTTCTATTACT
>DTZN01000116.1 GCA_012961365.1 Hydrogenothermaceae bacterium | reverse complement strand
TTAAATAACTCTAATGCCATTTGTTTTGGAAGACCACATTCATGCATTTGAAGTTCAGGACCAACAACAATTACAGAACGACCAGAGTAATCAACCCTTTTACCAAGGAGGTTCTGTCTAAATCTACCTTGTTTACCTCTAAGAGAATCAGATAAAGATTTTAAAGGTCTATTGTTTTGTGCAACTATTCTACCTCTTCTTCCATTGTCAATTAAAGCATCTACTGCTTCCTGAAGCATTCTTTTTTCATTCCTAATAATAATCTCAGGGGCATCTAAATCTATTAATCTTTTTAATCTATTATTTCTATTTATTACCCTTCTATAAAGGTCATTTAAGTCTGAAGTGGCAAATCTTCCACCATCAAGAGGAATTAATGGTCTTAAGTCCGGTGGAATTACTGGAATAACATCAAGTATCATCCATTCTGGTTTATTTCCCGAGTTTATAAATCCTTCTATTAATCTAAGTTTTCTAATTAGTTTCTTTAATTTTTGCTCTGCAACTTCCTTTAATATCGTTTGTCTTACTGCTTCTCTAATACCATCAAATATTGGAATTTCAGGATGTATTTCTCTGTATTTTTTGTATAACTCTTCAATAGCTTTTGGACCTGTTAATGCAACAAAACCCTCTTCTCCATATTCAGCTTTTAAGTTTTCAATTTCTTCTAAATGAATTATAGCTCCAAGTTGTAGACCTGTATCTTTAGGGTCAACAATTACGTAATAATCTTTAGAAATAATAGCATCTAAATCTTTATCTGTAGGAACAACTTCTCCAAGTCTAATTCCTGCTTCTGTAAGCTTTCTTGCAATTTCAGCTAATACTTTTTTGTATAGTCTTTCATGGGTTTCTTTAAATTCTATTCCAAGCTCATCAAATCCAACAGCGTAAGATTTCAATTCTTTTCTTAATTTTGATGCAAAAGCTTCTAAATCTAATCTAGATAAAACATCTTTTACTTTTTCAGCCCCCATTCCGTATTCGTATTTTTCTGAGTGTTCATACTCATACTCACTTCTAAATTCATCTTCAGATTTTACATAAATTTTTACCCATTTAGTTAAAGCACCATCTATAAATGGAATTGTATTTGGGTCATTTTCAAATGCTTCTTCTTCATCTTCTTCGGGATGCTCAATTATTAAATAAGACTCAAAGTATATAACTCTTTCAATATCCCTAGATGTTAATCCAAGGAGGTTCCCAAGCTTAGAAGGAGTAGATTTTAAATACCATATATGGGCCACTGGAGCAGCAAGTTCAATATGACCAAATCTTTCTCTTCTAACATCAGATTTTGTTACTTCTACTCCACATCTATCACAAATAGTTCCTTCATACTTTTTCTTCTTATACTTTCCACATAAACACTCGTAATCTTTTATTGGTCCAAAAATTTTGGCACAAAAGAGACCATCTTTTTCAGGCTTTAATGTTCTATAGTTTAAAGTTTCTGGCTTCTTTACTTCTCCATAAGACCATTCTCTAATTCTATCAGGAGAAGCTAAAGCTAACTTAACACTTTCAAAAGGTATTATTCCTTTTGCTTTATTCACTTCTTTCAAGGCTAAAACCTCCTACAGTTAGAGTAAAAAGAATAAAAAGGGCAAAAGCCCTAAAAATGTTTATATTTCAAATTTTTTGTTTTTAGTGACAATATCTACTGTATCACAAGACTTTTCTTCGCCATCTTCCATTCTACAGTTAACATCAAGTGCAAGAGCTTTAAGTTCTCTAACAAGAACCTTGAATGATTCAGGTATTCCAATATCGTAGTTGTATCTACCTTTAATAATAGACTCATAAACTCTCTTTCTACCTTCTATATCGTCAGACTTAACAGTGAGCATCTCTTGAAGTGTATATGCAGCACCATGAGCTTCAAGAGCCCAAACTTCCATTTCTCCAAATCTTTGTCCACCAAACTGTGCTCTACCACCAAGAGGCTGTTGGGTAATAAGTGAGTATGGACCTGTAGAACGAGCATGTATTTTATCATCAACCATATGGATAAGTTTAAGCATATACATATATCCAGCTGTTACTTCAAGGTCAAATGGTTCACCTGTCCTTCCATCTATAAGCTTCATTTTTCCAGTTTCCTTTAATCCTGCTTTTCTAAGCATTTCTTTAACATCTTCTTCTGTAGCACCTTCAAAAACCGGAGTTTTTACTGGAATTCCTATTTTCTCTAAATCCTTAACATATGACCAAAGAGTTTCTTCATCTAACTCTTGTAAGTATTCTTTTAATTTTTCTGCATCATCATCTCTAACTTCTTTTGCTATTTCCCCGGCAGTATCATTTGCAATCTTATAGTATTCAACAATTTTTTCAATAATTGCTTCTTTAGTTTTTTCTTTTAATGCTTTTATTTCCCCAGAAAGTTTTTCGCCTAATTTTTTGGCAGCAAGCCCAAGATGCGTTTCAAGTATTTGTCCAACATTCATACGAGATGGAACACCAAGAGGATTTAATACAATATCAACAGGTGTTCCATCTTCCATAAATGGCATATCTTCCTCTGGTAGAACTACTGAAATAACCCCTTTGTTTCTCATATTCACCATGATCACATGGACATTGAGAAAAATGAGTTTGCATTAAATACAGTATTTAGATTGTCTTACAATATTCATAC
>DTZN01000115.1 GCA_012961365.1 Hydrogenothermaceae bacterium | reverse complement strand
AACCTTTTTCCCTAAATATAAATTCATAGTTTTTAATCTGGTCAACTTCTATTTCTTCTGGTATATCACAGTTTGCATTTGCTATTAAAACAATTTCATCTTCATAAAAAGCTGTAGCAGATATTTTATTTGAAGATATTTCATCTTCTACCAATCCTATATAGAAATTCTTAGATAATATTCCTTCTTCAACAGCTTTTGAGTTTCCAATAAAAAGATTAAGTTTCAAATTTTTATGCTCTTGCAAAAATGATGGCAAAAATTTAGGTAGTAAAAATTCTCCTATAGTAGAACTTGCACCAATAACAAGTATTTTAGAAAAATCCTTTTTTATAGAAGATAAGGCTTCTTCCATTTGTATATAATCTTCTATAATTTTGTTAGCATATTCATACAAAAGTTTTCCTTCTTCTGTTAAAGAAATTCCAGATTTATCTCTTTTTAAAAGAGTAACTCCTAAATAGTTTTCTAATTTTTTAATTTGAAGAGTTACTGTTGGTTGGGTTAGAAATAAAACTTCTGCAGCTTTGGAAAAGCTTTTTAAATCTGCAACTGTTTTAAAAATCTTTAGTTTATGATAATCTAGAACTTCCATCTTTTTCCTCTTTGAATTTAATATGGGCCTTATCTACTATAAATCTAATTGTATCACTTTTTATAAAACTTTCAGAAAAATTTATATGAGTTATAAATTCAATATTTCCTTCTGTACCAAAAGGCATCGAAAAATTTAAATTGCAAATTCCAAAACCTGCTTCTTTTAGACCATTTAGTACCTTTTCTATTGCCTGTATATGAAATTCTTTTTTCTTTACAACTCCTTTTTTTAATTTTTCTCTACTAAGTTCAAATTGTGGCTTTATTAACACTACTCCTTCAAAATCTTCCTTTAACAATTGTTTTACATTTGGAAGTATTTTCAAAACAGAAATAAAAGAAACATCACAAACTAAAAAATCAATCTCTTCAGGAATTTGAGATTTTGTTAAATATCTTGCGTTTGTTTGCTCCATTGAAATAACTTTTGGATTATTTTTTAGACTTTGGTGAAGTTGGTCTGTTCCACTATCTACTGCATAAACTTTTTTTGCTCCAAATTTTAACAAACAATCTGTAAATCCACCTGTTGATGCTCCTATATCTAAACAGACTTTATCTTTAACAGATAAATTAAAAATTGACAAAGCCCTTTCTAACTTTAATCCTGCCCTTGATACATATGGAAACTGTTTTTTTATTTCTATATAGTCTTTTTCTGATACCTTAAAAGATGGCTTTTTTATCGGTTTTCCATTTACCTTTACAAAACCAGCTTTTATAACCTCTATTGCTTTTTCTCTACTTTCAGTTAAATTTTTTTCTACTAAAAATTTATCTAATCTTTGTTTCAATTTATTTTTCTATTTCTTCTTTGATATCTTCATAAGTCTTATAGTTTTCATCTTTTAATACATCTGATAAGAATGTATCTATATCTGATTTTTCTAAAATAACTCCAGCTAAAAGCCTTCCTGTATATTTATTATTTTTTATTTCCCAAAACATATAAAACTCAGGATACATATTTTTTAGTTTTCTATAAGCAACTCCATATTTACTATCTTTTAGTGGGTTTTGTTCTAAAAAAAAGTGGTTT
>DTZN01000114.1 GCA_012961365.1 Hydrogenothermaceae bacterium | reverse complement strand
TTCCTTTTCTATTTCTTCCAACTCTTCCAGGGTTTTTGCGGCGGCTAATTTTTTCTATATTTTCTTCTGTTATTTTCCCAACAAGTTTTTTCCCATTTGTTGTATATATTTCTAGTATATTACCTCTATCAATAACCCCGACAACCGAGTTAAATGCACTAAAACATTTTTCTCCATCAAATGCATATTTCTCATGCTCACCCTTTTTTAAATAAAGAGGAGTTAAACATTCAAAACAAGAGTTTAATGGATAACCTCCTTCATTTTGACAGTTTTCGCATTTTTGAAAGAACTTAAATACTGTATTTTCTCTTTCCAAAGGGTATTTATATAAATAAGAATAATGACTGCCACAATACTTACAGGATATAAATGGATAGTAAAATTTCCTGTTTTCAGGATTAAATAATTTTTCTAAACAAGAAGGACATGTGGATAAATTTTGAGGTAAAACATTTAAATTAGCATGTATTTTAAACTCATCTTTTAATTTTTCAGGTATAGTATCAATATTGGTAATATTAGCTTGCTCCATAAATATAGAAAGAGGTAATTTTTTTCCTAACTCATCTAAGAATTTTTCTACATTTTCTATATTACCATCTATATAAATGATTACCTTATCATTCTCTCTTTTTAGAATACCTTTAATACCTATTGTATCTGCAATATCTTTTATAAACCTAAATATATTTTCATTTCCTGATAAGAAACCAAATTCTATTTTTAACTTAATTGTGTTTATAGTTTTCATCACCTATCCTCTCTCTTACAAGCTTTCCATTGTAAGAGCCAAAATGTTTTATTACTACTTCTGGCAATTGTATATTATTTATTTTTTTATACCTTATACCTAATTTTTCAAGTTCTTTTAATATTTGATATACAGCTGTTTTAAACCCTTCATTTTCTAAAGAAGGTGTTAAACCTATTTCTGACATACATATATTTTCTGGAACTATTCCAATAATTATAGTGTCTGCTCTTTTCCCTTTTAATGCGGTAAGTTCTAGCATTTGAAGAACTTCAACTTCATGGGCAGTTTGATGATAAGAACCTATACCTGCTAAGTCTTCTGCAGTTAGTCTAAAAACAGAGCCTGGTTTATCTTTTATGGATATTGTATCTACTAAAATAATATAGTCATAATCTTCAAGATATTCCATTAACCTAAAACCAAGGGTCCCAGCATCAATTAAATCAACATCTGGGGTAAATTCATAGTTTTCCTGTAGGTATTTTATGATAAAAACACCTATACCTTCATCTTTAAAAAGAACATTTCCTACACCTACTATTCCAATTTTTTTCATGATTTCCTCTCTTTAAGAAAAGAAAAGGGCAAAAGGAGGCAAGCCCATGAGATTTGTATTACAAAAAGTATGTTTACACTTGTTCTTCTGATTGTCTTTTGAACTTATAACCACCAAAAACAATACCTATATCACCTTCTTTCCAAAAGATTGTTCTCCATACTTGATAATAAATATGGAAAGCTACCCATGCAAGGATTATCCACATTGTAAAATGATGCCACCATCTAACTCCAGCATGTCCTCCAAGTAGCCATCCTACCCAGTCTGTAGCAAGATGGAGTAATGCAGGCCACCATCTACCAATTGCAGACTCTCCACTTTCAAGCCCCTGAACATACATGTAAAATCCTGTAAATAGCATCCACACTAACAATAGGTGTAAAACGGTAAAGTAAACAGCATTAAAGCTATCTAAATGTGAACTATCAAAGTTTTTCCTTCTATTGAGAGTAATAAGATTGAGGAAAACTTCCCAAAACTCTTTAATATTTTGCTTAGTAGGTATTATCTTCTTGTAAACCTTTTCAAATCTACTTCTAAAATAAAGATAAAAAATAGCAATAGCAACTACATCAAGTAAAAGAGCAGAAAAGAAATGTATTAATCTGTTATATGCCATTACATACTTTTCAGCTGCAGGGTCTGCTAAGGAAGTTGCATAGTAAGGGTCTGCTATATATAAACCAGTTATAACTGCAGCAAGTATACTAAATGCATTTATCCAATGAAAAATGCGCATAGTTGCAGTCATTCTTTTAACTTTCTTATACATTGCAAAGACCTCCTATAGGCTCAACTTTATAAACACCTAATTCTTTGCCTTTTGTGTCTATAATATGAACTGCACAAGCAATACATGGGTCAAATGAGTGAACAGTTCTTAATATTTCTACTGGTTGATGAGGATCAACAACTACAGTATTACTTGTTATTGCAGCTTCATAAGCTCCCATTCTACCTTTATAGTCTCTTGGTCCTGCATTCCATGTTGATGGCACCACTGCCTGATAATTTGCAATTTTTCCATCTACTATTCTTATCCAGTGTCCTAAAGCCCCCCTTG
>DTZN01000113.1 GCA_012961365.1 Hydrogenothermaceae bacterium | reverse complement strand
TCAAACTTATCAACAGCTTTCATTAAACCTATATTTCCTTCCTGTATAAGGTCTAAAAACTGTAAACCTCTGTTTGTGTATTTTTTAGCGATGGAAACAACAAGTCTAAGATTAGATTTGACAATATGCTGCTTTGTTTCGTTAACCTCTTTTCTTCCTTCATTTATTATTTGCATTACATACTCAAAATCTGAAGGAACAGTTCCAATTTTTTCTCTTATTTCTTTTATTTCTTCTCTAAGTTTTAATGTTTCTGCTTTTAATATCTCAAATCTTCCAAAAGACAACCCATTTTCTTCAATTTTCTTTAAAAGCTTATCATCATATTCTGCCGTTAATAACTTTTCAATGTCTTTATCGATTTTTTCAAGCCTTTTTATTCTTTTTCTATAATCTCTCTCTTTAGTTTTTAATTGTTTGTATAAATCTTTTAATTCATCTGCAATTTTATCTATCTTTGTAAATTTAATGTTTAAGTTCTTAATAAATATATTTGTTTTTGCATGTTGAACTAAAAATTGTTTCTTTAGACTTTCATCCTCAGGGTTTTCCACTATTTTATTTTCTAAATCCCTTAAATCTCTATACATTTTTGCAAGCTGAATACCTTTATTAATAAAATCTTTAGTTAGCTCATCAATTACAGCATTTTCATCAATTTCCTCTTCTTCATTTTCATAATCTGATGTATCTATATTAATAAGGTCTTTAACTTTCATCTTACCATCTGCAATTTTAGCCCATTCATCAAGAATTTTTTCCATAAAGAATGAAGTCCTAAGCAATCCTCTTAGAACTTTTTTTCTTCCCCTTTCTATTTCCATCGCCAGTCTTATTTCTTCATCTCTAGTTAAAAGAGGGATTTTACCCATTTCTTTTAGATATAGTTTTACAGGGTCATCTGTTTTAGCCCATACATCATCAGAAAATTCCATTCCAAGATAGTCAGTTTCTTCGGTTTCTTCTTTTCCAAATTCTTCAACAGGTTTATTATCTTCAATAACTTCAATATTTATATCATGTAAATACTCTATAAGTTCATCTAGGTCGTCAGATAAAAGTAAATCCTCATCTATTATTTCACTAAGTTCTTTATAAGTAACATATCCTTTTTCCCTTGCTAGCATAATTAATTTTCTAACATCATCTCTTTCGTGCATCATCATAGCCACTGATTATCCTCCTATTAAGGATTTTTTTAGTTTATAAATTTCCATCAATGTTTCTTCTGAAGTATTACCAAAAATAATTGCTTTTTCTTTTAATTGTTTTTCCTGGTTTAGCTTTATAAGGCTTGATATTGCATCTTCAAATGTTTCCAAGGTTATAGGTGGTGTTTCAAAAGATTTTATTTCTTCGTATTCTTTTTCTGAAAGTTCATTATTTAAAATTGCATCCATTAAATAATTAAAGTATTCAGAAAAAGATATTTTACCATAATTATTTAATATATTTAACACCTGATTTTTATCTAAGGTTATTAATCCTTTTAAAACTATTTTTTCAGCAGTATTTAGCTTGTCTTTTTTGATGAATACTTCTTCATCTTTAGTGATGGTTTTATTACTTTTAAATTTTTTCATCTCTTCTATTAAAAACTCTTTTAGCATACCTGTTTCTTTAGAAAGTATGTTTATATATTCGCTAATAAGAATTTTATCTTTTGCAGTAGACAAAATATCTAAAACAATTTTTATTAAACTTGCTCTTTTTTCTCTACTTTCTGTGTTCTTCAATGTTTTTATTAGAAAATCTAAAAAGTTTTCTCCTTTTTGTAATTTTTCTTTTAATACCTTGTAGCCTTTTTTTGCAAGTAAATCTGGGTCTTTATCTTCAAGGGGGGTATAGTAAACTTCTATACCTTCAGATAAAAATATTTTTGAAGCTCTTACTACTGCCTGTTTACCTGCTTTATCTGAATCAAACATTAGATAAACTTTGTCTGTAAATTTTTTCAGGAGTTTTGCCTGTTTTTGCGTAAAAGCTGTTCCAAGTGATGCTACTATGTTTTTTAACCCTACTTGATATGGAGAGATTACATCAAAATAACCTTCAACTATAACTGCAAAATTTTCTTCTCTTATATATTCTTTTGCTTCGTATAGACCATACAAAACTTCACTTTTATGATAAACTTTTGTTTCTGGTGAGTTTAAATATTTTGGAGACTTATTATCATCTATTACCCTTCCACCAAAAGCTATTACCTTTCCAGATAAATCTTTTATTGGAAAAATAATTCTTCCAGAAAATTTGTCTTTTTTACTATCTATACTTGAAATAATTCCTGCATCTACAAGCAAATTTTTGTCTATATTTTCTTTTTCTATAAATTTAATAAAGCTATCATCTTCAGGGGAATAACCAATATCAAACTTATCTATAGTTGATGGATTTATTCCTCTATCTAGTAGGTATTTTCTAGGTTTTGGATAAAATTTTAGTTGCTCTTTATAAAATTTTGCAACTTTTTCTAATATATTTAGAATTTGGGATTTTTCTTTAAAGTTTTCTTTCCCTGAAAACTTTACTTTTATCCCATATTTTTCTGCTAATTTGATTATAGCTTGTGAATAACTTATTCCCTCATATTCGACCAAAAAACTAATTGCATTACCACTTTTTCCACAACCAAAACATTTCCATATATTTTTTTGTGGAGATACATAAAAAGATGGGGTTTTTTCCGAATGAAATGGACACAGTGCACTATAAGATGTGCCAACTTTTTTTAAATCTAGATATTCAGAAATAACATCATATACATTAGCTACAGATTTGATTTCTTCTATAGTTTCAGGCAGTATAGCCAAGTTTTAGTATCTCCAGAAAAATTTGGCAAATATAAATATAAAAAGATTTCTTTTTTTGGCAAGTTTAAGTTTATTCAATCATACTCTTAATAAACTTTGGAATTACAAAAAGATTTTTATATAAATTTTCATCTATATACTTTGTTTCTATATTATTTAGCCTATTTTTATTTACATTCTCTAGCACATTCACATCATCACTTGCAAGGGTATAACTCCACATACCTGCAGGATATGTTGGAACAAATCCAGTGTAAACACCTACATATTTAAATACTTTTTTTATTTCCTTAACTGCATTTTTAAAATAATTTTCTTGTAAAAATGGAGATTCTGTTTGAGCTACCATTATTCCATTTTTTCTAAGAGATGATTTTACTTTTTTATAGAAACTTTCCTGAAAAAGAACCTCTGCAGGACCTATTGGGTCAGAAGAATCCATTATTATTACATCATAATAGTTTTTCCTTTCTTCTAGAAATTGATTTCCATCTTCAATAAATATTTTTACCTTTTCATTCCTAAGCTTTGAGCTTATACTTGGAAAATATTTTTCGCTTACAAAAATGACTTCTTCATCTATTTCACATAAGTGAACTTCTTCAACACTTTTATGTTTTAAAGCTTCTCTAACACTTCCTCCATCTCCTCCACCTATAATTAAAACCCTTTGTGGATTAGGATGTTTTATTAACGCAGGGTGAACAAGCATTTCATGATACATAAACTCATCTTTTTCTGTTGTTTGGATAGCTCCATCTAAAACCAATACTTTTCCAAATTCTTCAGTATCTAAGATTATTATTTTTTGATACTTGGAATTTATAGTTTTTACTTCCTTTGCTTTTATTGTTAGACCTACATTTTCTGTTTGATATTCAGTAAACCAAACCAAATTAAATCCTCCTTTTATGGTTTTACAATAACTGCAAAATAACCTTCTGGAATATATTTATTATAGACATTTAAAACTTGTTTTTCTTTTACAGATTGGATTTTTTCCACATATTTATTAAATGTTTCATATCCAAGCCCTATTGTTTCAAAAAATCCAAGATAAAAAGCTTGTTTTTCTCTAGTTTGACTATCAAGTAGGAAATGACCTATTAATTTTTCTTTTGCTATTTCTAGTTCTTCTTGTGTAATTCCATTTTTTATACTATTTACAACATCAATAATTCCGTTTAAAGACTTTTCAGTTTTTTCAGGAGCAGTTCCTATATACGCAAACATATTTCCTACGTTTATTTTACTTGGATAAAAAGAACCAACTGCATATGCAAGACCTCTTTTTTCTCTAAGTTCTTGAAATAATCTTGATGTAAAACCATTACCAAGAATAGAGTTTAAAACTTTAAATGCAAAATATCCTTCTTCTCTAGCTTTTGGTGCATTATATGCAACAACAATTGTTGATTGTGCTCCTTCTCTATTTATTTCCTTTTTGTTAGCTTTTGAAATTTTTATATTCACTTTTTTATATTGGTAATTTTTGTTTTCTAACTTACCAAAAACATCATTTAAAATAGGTTCTACTTCTTTGTAAGGTAAATCCCCAACTATGGAGATAATAAATCTTCCACCTTGTAATATCTGTTTGTGTCTTTCTTTTAAATCTTTTACAGTTATATTCTTCAAATCCTCGGGGATACCAAGAGGAGATGTTTCATAAGGTGTATTTTTGTAAATTTCTTTCCTAAGCTCATCTAAGGCATAAGAAAATCCTTCTTCTTTTTTCGCATTAATTTGGGCTATTGTGTTGTTTATTTCTTGTTTTAGTTTTTCTTTTTCAAATACAGGTTTATATAAAACTTCTTTTAAAACGTTCATTCCATTTTGAAAATCTTCTAGCTTAATTGCAAACTCAATTGTAGAAAACTCTTCTCCACTTGACGTAGAAATATGCCCTCCACTATCTTCAAATACTTTATTAATTTCTAATCCAGTAAGATTTTCTGTCCTTTTTAAAAGCATTTTGAAAAGTAAATGATTTAAACCTTTTTTCCCTTTTGGGTCTTCTACACTTCCCCCTTTTATGAAAATAACTCCAGAGATAATACCCTTTCCACTAGTTTCCTTGTATAAAATTGTTGCCTTATTTGGCAAAATATGCTTTATCACTTCGTTTCCTCCTGCAATAGCCAGATTAAAAGTTAAAGATAAAAAAACTATTAAATATTTCAAAGTTTTCACTCCATTATCCATTAGAAGTTATATTTTAAATTAAAACTAAAATAATTTTTATTTATATTTGTTTCAAGTTCAAACCTTGATAAATACTTTTTTGAAAAATATTTTCCAAAGTAAACACTGCTTAAGCCGATAATAGCACCGGCTATAGTATCTGAGAGATAATGTTTGTTTTTGTATATTCTGCTAAATGCTGTTAATGTTGGCACAGTATATAAAATATACTTAATTTTAGTATTAGTATAGTAATGTGCATAGCTTCCAAATACTGCAAATGCTAAAGCAGTATGATTAGAAGGAAAAGAATTTTTATCTGATTTATCAGGTCTTTCTCTATTAATAGATATTTTTAACATGGCAACAGTTAGTGTGGATAATATTGAAGAAGAAATGGCAGTTTTAGATGCTTCAAATAGCTTTGCGTTTTTGTTATGTTTTGCTAAAAAAGCTACAGAAACAGGTATAAAATATGTAAACTTTGAACCAAAAAAATCAAAAATATTAGTGGTTGTGTTTAAAATGCTATTTTTATTATTCTGGATAATATTTTTTACTTCGTTATCTATAGATAAAGATACTAAAAATAAAGGAATACCAATTATTAAGATATTAGTGTTATACTTGAAATTACTATTATTTTCCAAGGGTTTAGAGTATGTAAAATAAAACATTAAAAGAAAAACAGATAAAACCTTTTTCATAAGTCCCTTATTTAGATTTTTTATTAAAAAGCTTATAATAAAATAAAACAAAAAATAAAAAAAGAGGTAATCCACATTGTTTGAGCTACTAACAGAAAAATTTTCATCTGTAGTTGAAAAGCTAAAAAGAGCTAAAAAGTTAGATGAAAAAACTATAGATGAAGCTTTAAAGGATATAAGAAAAGCATTAATTGAAGCAGATGTAAATATAGAAGTAGTTCAGCAGTTTTT
>DTZN01000112.1 GCA_012961365.1 Hydrogenothermaceae bacterium | reverse complement strand
AGATTACGAAGCTATCCCCCTTTCAATAGCTTATCAGGAGGGTGCATACTGTTACTTTATAGTCAAGAAACGTGGGCCAACAACATCTAAACTCGTTGAAGATCCCCCACGGTATGCTGGGCTAATTGGACCTGCAGGCTCACCCATACCAGCGCCAAGCTCTGGAGGAAAAATTCTTCTGCTAGGAGGAGGAGTTGGTATAGCACCACTAATCTATTTTGCAACTACGATTGCAAGCTACGTTGAGAATGTAACGCTAGTTTACGGTGTTCGAAGCTCTAACGAGCTTGTCGAGTTGGACCAGATATTCAACGTAAATCGGTTCAAGAATGTTGAGCTCATAATAGTTGTAGAAGAGGTGTGTGAGAGAGCCGTGTTCAAAGGTACACTAATAGACTATATAACGGTTAAAATCGGAGACAGACTTGAAGAATATGATAGAGTGTATGCTTCTGGACCGCAAACATTCCTTTGCAAACTCTACGAGGTTTTCAATAGAGCTGGTCTTCTCGATAGACTAGTACTTGTGCTTGAAACGTATGTTAGGTGTGGGCTAGGCTTTTGTGGTAAGTGTACTATTCCTGGTACAAGCAAACCACTAATAAAGAGTGGACAGGCAACCAACCTGCCTTTAGGCTTGTAAATGCCTATAAAAACATACCTACCTTTTTAAAGTAGGTGGTTGATGATATTATAATAGGTATCCCTTTGCGCAGGTTTAAATCCTGCTTCTTTTATTATTTTTGCCATTTTTTCAGGTTTAGGATAAGAAACTTGCAATCCAGTAGAAGATACAACATTTTCTTCTATCATAGTGCTACCTAAATCATTAGCTCCAAAATGAAGTCCAATTGGGCCTACTTTCATTGTTTGGGTTACGTGGGAAGTTTGTATATTATCAAAGTTATCTAAAAATATTCTAGATACTGCTAAGACTTTTAAATACCAAACAGATGTAGCTGGTTCTAAAAAATCAAGCTGTGTTCCCCCCTTTTGAAAAGTCCAAGGGATAAATGCTGTAAAGTATCCTTTGCTAGTTTTTAGAGATTTATCTTGTAAATTTCTAATATTGTTTAAATGCTCAATTATATGATTTGGTTTTTCTACATGACCAAACATCATTGTTGCAGTGGATTTCATACCAAGTTTATGAGCTGTTTCATGTATATATAACCATTGCTCTGTAGTTGTTTTATTTGAAGATATTAATACTCTAACCTCATCTGATAAAATTTCAGCTCCACCACCAGGAAGACTATCTAGTCCTGCAAATTGTAGGATTTTTAATGTTTCTTCTATAGATAGTTTTTCAAGTTTTGCTAAATAATTTATTTCTGTAGCAGAAAGACTATGTATATGTATTTGAGGAAATCTTTCTTTTATTCCTTTAAAAAGCTTAACATAAAAGTCAAGTTTTAAGTCAGGATTTAATCCCCCTTGCATTAAAAGAGTTGTTCCACCCCAACTTACAAGTTCTTCAACTTTCTTATATATTTCGTCAAAATCTAAAACATAGGCATCTTTGTCAGATTTTCTTCTTTGAAATGCACAAAATTTACAACCTGCAACGCATACATTTGTGTAATTTACATTTCTATCAACAACAAATGTAACTATGTCATCAGGGTGCTTTTGCTTTCTTACAAAGTTTGCAAGCCTTCCAAGTTCTAAAAGTTCAACATTTTCTAATAAATAAAGCGCTTCTTCAGGTGTTATCCTTTCACCGTTTAAAACTTTACTTTCTATAGCTTCAAAGCTTAGGTCAACTATGCTTTTTTCCATTTTGTTCCCACTGGTGTGTCTTCTAAAATTATTCCTTTTGATTTTAAAGAATTTCTAACGTAATCTGCTATGTCAAATTTTTTCTCTTTTCTCGCCTTATTTCTAACTTCTATAAGTATTTCAATAAGTTCTTCATCTATTGCTGACTTTTCTTTTTCTATTTGTTTGACCTCTTCAATATCAATACAAGGTTTTAAGCTGTCAAAAAATCCAAAAATATCTCTCGTTGTTTTGTATATTAAATCTGCTGCTTCTTTATAAGATTGAAGAGCTTTTTTAGATATTCCACCTTCTTTTACAGCTTTATCTTTCAATATATTCATTTCCCTGACAAGCCCATATATAGCAGCAAAAGCTTCAGGAGTGTTGAAATCATCACTCATTGAAGCATAAAAATCTTGTTCTGCTTTGGCAATTTGGTCGTATAAATGATATTCAAAATTTTGATTTTCAGGAAGCTTTTCTAAAACTTCCACTTCTTCTATAGCATTTTTTAGTCTATCATATGCTTTTTTAATTTCTTTTAATTTTTCCCATGAAAAATCTAAAGGACTTCTATAGTGAACAGATAAAACAAGTAGTCTTAAAACATCAGGGTGATATTTTTGATAAATTTCTTTAAGTGTTATATAGTTTCCTAAAGATTTAGACATCTTTTGACCATTAACTGTAACAAGTCCATTATGAATCCAATATTTTGCGAAAGGTCTATCTGTCAAAGCTTGTGCTTGTGCTAATTCATTTTCATGGTGAGGAAATGTTAATCCAATCCAGATCGGAAGAGCGTCGT
>DTZN01000111.1 GCA_012961365.1 Hydrogenothermaceae bacterium | reverse complement strand
CAACCTGTAACTTTGCCCTCCCTTAATATAAAGCGTATTATTATCTACATCTATATCTATTCCACTCTCCTCAACAACATGAAGTGTTATATCCACATAAGGCCTAGACTTTATCACCTCTACAATCTTCTTAAGCTCTTCTTCGCCTACGCTGACACCAAGCTTTTTAGCAAATTCATCATTAATTTCGGGTAAAACTTTTTGAAACAGTTACGAGAACAAATGCTTATTATATATATTTTGAAATTGAAAAAGAGTTATTTATGGAACCTTAAATATTTCTTCAAAGCTTTTTCCTTTTTTTATGGCCTCTAGTATAAATTTATCTTCCTCTGATAAATTTGCCTTTTCTAATAAATCTGGTCTTTTTTGTAGAGTTCTTTCAATCTGTTTCCATCTTCGCCATTTTTTTATAAGTTCATGGTTTCCAGACCTTAATACATCTGGGACTTTCATACCTTTATATTCTGCGGGTCTTGTATAATTTGGATATCCAAGAAGTTGATTAGCAAAAGAATCAGCCCTTAAACTGTCTGTATCTCCTATTACTCCCGGAATTAATCTTATTACTGCATCCATAATAACAACCGCTGCAGGTTCTCCACCTGATAAAACAAAATCACCTATAGACACTTCTTGATTAACTATAGTTTTTACCCTCTCATCTACTCCTTCATATCTACCACAAATAATTAAAATCTCATCTTTTTGGGATAATTCATATGCGAATTTTTGGTCAAATTTTCTTCCCCAAGGCTCAGTAATTAAAACATATGGCTTGTGCCCTTTTTCTATAATGTTTTCATATGCTTTAAATATAGGTTCAGGCTTTAAAAGCATTCCAGGACCACCACCATAAACTACATCATCTACGGTTTTGTGTTTGTCTGTAGTAAAATCTCTAAGATTTACATTATGTATTTCTATAAGACCTTTTTTTATTGCTTGAGAAACTATACCTGTAGACTTAAAACAATCAAAAAAATGAGGAAATATTGATAATGTAAAGAATTTCTTTGTCATTTAATTAGTATAACAAAAATTTGAATAAAGGGTCTTCCTATAAGCCGGGTTCTGTATTAAGTTGTCATTTATCTAAGCTCCCTACCCGAGGGCATGGGCCGGGCAAGCCTTATATTGCCCTCCTATTTGGGATTGCTCCGGAAGGGGGTTATCAGCTACCACTGTCGCCAGTGGCACTGGTAGGCTCTTACCCTACCGTTTCACTTTAACCTGTCTGGAGAGGCTTTTCGGTAGATACTACCTACAAACACCTCTCAAGACAGGATACCTACTTTCTGCGACCCTATCCGTGAGGTTTCCCCCACCTGCCTTTCGGCAGCTTCCTGCCCTTTGGAGCCCGGACTTTCCTCCTCTGCTAAAGCAGAGGCGACAACTGGGAAGACCCTTTATATAAAATCTATATTTATATTCTTAAATTTTCAAATATGTTTATAAACTATGAACTGGAATTTCCTTTTTAGCTAGATTTTATATATAAATAAGCCATTACAATGAATAAAATAATAGGTATAGATATCAATACATATTTAATACCAGTTTCATAAATAGAATAAAGTTTATCAACCATAATAAATACCTCTTATTTTTTTATGGGTAAAGCTGTTCTCCTGTTTCTGCATCATATATGAAGATAGCATCTACAGGACAAGCCTCAGCAGCTCTAAAAATTTCTTCTTCCTTATCTATTGGAAGTTCTATTTCTACAACTTGCTTTTTCTTTTCTTCCACTTCTTTAAATAATTGCTGTTTGTCTTTACCTGGTTCTAAAAATACTGCTTTATGTTTTTTATCAAGCTCTATCATATCCGTTTCTTCAGCACAAGGACCTATCCCTTCACATATTATTCTATCTATTACAACTTTTAATTTTCCCATTTTTACCTCCTACTCAACATCATTATTGTTAAAATATAATTAAAAAGTTGATGGACAAATCCTATGAGATTAATTATACATAAAAATTTCATGTTTTCACTATTGGCAGGGATATTCCTAGCTCTTTCTTTACCAAATTTCTATATTCCTTTTGCCTTTATTATTGGGTATTTTCTATTCTTTAAGTTTATAAATGAGGAAAAAAATTTAAGAAAACTTATATTTTATAGCTTTATTACTGGCTTTGTTTTTAATCTCATAAGTTTTTATTGGATTTCATATGCAATTAGTCATTATGGAGGAGTAAATTCTTTTGTATCTAAGCTGGTTTTAATAATTTTTTCTGTTATTTTAAGTATTTACTTTGTAATTTTTGCAACTTTACAAAAATTCTTTATAAGGAAATATGGTGTTAATGGCTTTTTTCTGGCTCCTTTTATTATCGTTTTTTTAGAAATATCAAAAGAGTTTTTTCCTTTTAGTGGGTTTCCATGGAATTTAAATGGTTATATGTTATCTTACATAGGAAGCATTATAAATTTAAGCTCTATCCTTAGTATTTATGGTTTGAGTTTTCTAGTTTTATTAGTAAGTGCTATATTTTTTGTCGCAAATGAGAAAAAAAGTGTAGCTTTACTTTCTACAGGGTTTTTACTTTTTTTAGCTATAATACTTTTTCCAGAAAAAGATATTTCTAGTTTTGAGAAAAAGTATAAAATTGCAATTTTACAAGGAAACATTAATGAAAGTATAAAGCAAATACAATCAAACAGTGAATATTGGGAACAAGTAAGTAATATTTATATAAATCTAATAAAAGAAGCTTCAAAAGAAAAACCAGATTTAATAATTTTACCTGAATCGGCTCTCCCCTTTGATTTTTTTAGAGATACTATTATGAAAGATTATTTCTTACAAAAAACAAAAAATATAAAAATTCCAATGTTAATTGGATTTGATAGTGTAGATTTTAATAGTAAGTATCCTAAGGTATTTAATACAGTTATATTATTAGATAAAGATAAAAATATACTTGGTATTTATCGCAAAGTAAAGCTTGTTCCTTTTGGAGAATATACCCCTTTCCCATTCGTAATTTTTAGTAAAATTTTCCCTTATTTACAAGGATATGATTTTTTCCCAGGACAGGAGACAAATCTTCTTAAATATAAAGGTTTATCTATTACTACTTTAATATGTTTTGAGGCTATTTTCCCAAATTTTGTGGCAAATTTTGCCAAAGATGCTAATCTAATTGTTAATGTATCAAATGATGCTTGGTTTGGAAGAACATCTGCTCCATTTCAGCATTTAGAAATGGCAAGAGTAAGAGCAGTTGAAACTGGAAAATACTTAGTAAGGGCTACAAACACAGGATTTTCAGCCATAATTGCTCCAAGTGGTAGGTTTGAAAAAGTTTCAGAGCTTTTTGAAAGGCAAATTTTAGTAGAAGAAATCTTTACTTCTAAAGAAAAAACTTTTTGGGTTTTATATAAAAACTGGATTTTGGGAATATTTATTTTAGGTTTTATAGCATTAGTTTTATGGCTTAAAAGAAATAATACCAAATAAAACTAACTTTAATTGAGAACATAAATATAAGACAATCTGTTAGCTTAGGTATTGGAGCTATAAAAAACATATATGTAAAAATCAACAGGAGATGCTTATGTTAAAACTTATTGTAATAATACTTGGATTTATAGGTGGATATTTATTTTTTAAAAATTTAAAAAAAGGAATATTTGAACAGATGCAAGAAACTAAAAAAAAGGTAGTTCTTTATATAAGATTACTTCCTGTCTTTTTATTGTTAGCTATTTCTATAGTAATTTTCAAAATATGGGGAGTTGTTCTATTTTTAGTAGGATTTTTCACTGCAAAATGGTTTTTTGAAAAAAATAGTTGATTTTTGCATTCTATACATATCTATATCTATGGTGTAAAAGTAAATATAATGTATATTTATATTTTTTTTACATATAAATTTTTCATATGTATAAATCAAATTTTTTACATTCTGAAAATTTTTTCTTCAAAAACCCTTAAAACTTAATAATGTAATATAATGATATTAAGATGATTAGAATATTTATAAAAGATGAAAGCTTTAATATAAGAATACTCACAGAAATTCCGCAGAATATAAATTTAAATAATATATTATGGATTGACCTTATGTCTCCTACAGAAGATGAAAAACAATGGACAGAAAATACATTTAACATTCACTTTCCCTCAAAACAAGAAATGGAAGAAATCGAGATATCCTCAAGATACTGGGAAGATGAAGAAACAATTACTATAAACGCTTATTTTTTAGTTCACGAAGCTGAAGGTGCTAAGAACGAAACAGTTACTTTTATACTAACTTTAAACACATTAATTACGATTAGATATAGAGAATTGAGAACCTTTTCAGAAGTTGTAAAGCGTATAATGTCCAATCCAAGACATTTTGAAGATGGATACTATATACTTGCCAGTATTTTGGATATAAGAATAGATAGTGATGCAGATACTCTAGAGTTTATAACGAAAGAAATAACAAAATTAAGTAGATTAGTTTTTACAGGAATTGATATAACTCAGCAGATTTTAGAGTCTATTTCTTACTATGAAGATTACAATATGACTATTAGAGAAAACCTTATGGATAAACAAAGATTGCTTTCTGCACTTTTAAAAAGTTATAAAGTTCCAAAACCTTTAAGAGAAGAATTTAGAATAATGATAAAAGACGTTAACTCTCTAATAGATTATGCAAATTTTAATTTTGATAGACTTGATTATCTACAAAATACATTTTTGGGATTACTTAACATAGAACAGAACAAAGTAATGAAAATTTTTACCCTTATGTCTGTTATATTTTTACCTCCAACTTTAATTGCTGCAATTTATGGAATGAATTTCCAATATATGCCAGAACTTAGTTGGAAATATGGATATCCACTTGCTTTAATTTTAATGGTATTGTCTGCTATAACTCCACTTTATATATTTAAGAAAAAGGGGTGGTTGTGATGACAAAAGAAGAAATGATTGCAAAACAGCAAGAAGAATACGCTTTAAACCGAAAAGTTACATTATTTTATGGAATAACTTTTTTATTTATATTTTTTGGTGCTATAGTATCTGAAATTCTAAGTTTAATTTTAGATGAAGGGCTTTTATCTCCTCCTATAGTAATATTCCATGTCATATGTTTTATTGGATATGTGTTAACTTTAAGATACGTTTGGAAAAAACAACCTGTTATAGAAGAAAAAAGTAGAAAACTTATTGAAGAGGACTTAAAACGAAAGTAGTTTCCAAGTTCCAGTGAACTATCCTTGAGGAAAGGCAAGGGCTTTTCTCAAGGTTGGTTCACTTACCTAAAGCTCTATGTTATCTATCAATCTAGTATCTCCAACAAAAACTGCAAGTAAAACTCTATCGCCTTTTTCTACCATTTGCTTTTCTTCTAGAGTTTTAGAGTCAACTATTTCTATGTATTGGATTTCTTTAACTAAAGGATGAGATAAAATTAGCTTTCTCATTTCTTCTTTTATTTTTTGAGGGTTTGTTTCTCCTTTTTCAAAAAGCTCTTTTGCTAAAAATAATGCTTTACTTAAAGATAATGCTGATTTTCTTTCTTCTTCTGATAAATATTTATTTCTTGAAGACATTGCAAGTCCATCATCTTCTCTAATAATTGGGCAACCTACTACATTAATATTCATATTTAAGTCTTTAACCATTTTTTTGATAATTATTAATTGCTGGTAATCTTTTTCTCCAAAATATGCATTATCAGGCTGGATTATATTAAAGAGTTTATTAACTACTGTTAAAACCCCTTTAAAGTGTCCTGGTCTATACTTTCCGCAAAGTTTATCTATTAAAGTTTCCATAATTACATAAGTTGAATAGCCTTTTGGATACATTTCTGATATCTGTGGTGTAAAAACATAATCTACTCTTGCTTCTTCACAAAATTTTAAATCTCTTTTTAAATCTCTAGGGTATTTATCAAAATCTTCATTTTCTCCAAATTGTGTTGGGTTAACAAATATACTAACTATTGTAATATCATTTTTTTTCTTACTGCATTCTACTAAAGATAAGTGTCCTTTATGTAAATAGCCCATTGTTGGAACAAAACCAATTTTTTTATTTTGTTGTTTTAACATTTTTATAGTTTCTTTCATTTCGTTAATATTTTGGATTAGCTTTGTCATCTGTTTCCTCTATAATCTGGTATTTTCTTAAAAATTTTTTATCAACATTAATTATTCCTTTCTTTATCAAATCATTAATTATACCTTTATCACAATGAGTATCTTCAGGCCATTTTCTATTATATCCATCTATATTTGATTTTGAAGTTGCATCAATTCCCCAGATTTCTTCAATCCATACATCATATAAGGCATCTACATTGTTTGTAATTCTCCAAATTAGCATATATGGATTATTTAAATCATTCATATAATCATCAACGAAAATTACTATTTTTAAAAATTGTTTTAACTGTTTTAGTTTGTTGAAAATTTGTTTTACAGGCTTTATTTTTTTAACTTTTATTATTGTTATAGGGTTTGCTGTATCTGTAAAGTATTGTTTTAACTGCAAAATATTGTTATCTAGTTTTTTTACTTTTTCTAGCAACTGCTTATCTGATAAAACTTTTATTGTTGTTTCTACAGAATTTCCTGTTGCATCTATTCCAAGTTTACCTCCAACTAACGGCTCATAACTTGCATGGTCTAACTGGTCTACAATTCCTTCTGTTATTAAAAATGATTTTTCTGTTAATCTATTTAATATATATTTTGTAAGATTTTTATAATCTTTTAAATCTGGTGCATTTTCATCTACAAATATAGCATGTTTTAAAAAGCTCATTTGTCCAACACCCCAAAGGGCATGCATAATTTGTTTTGAGTGTCCTTTGTATCTTGGTAGTATTTTTGCCACAAGCAAATTATGAAAACAACCATTTTCAGGCATGTGGTAATCAATTAAGTCTGGTGTAGTTGTTTTTAGTAGTGGTAAAAAAATTCTTTCAGTTGCCCATCCCATATATTTGTCTTCTAAAGGTGGTTTGCCAACTACAGTAGCAGTAAAATATGGATTATTTTTCATAGTTATTGCAGAAACTGTTAAAACTGGAAACTTTTCTGGTGGTGTGTAGTATCCTGTATGGTCTCCAAAAGGTCCTTCTATTGCAAATTCATTTGGGGCAACATACCCTTCTATAACTATATCTACATCATAAGGTATATAAACATCATTTGTTATAGATTTAACTAAAATTGGATTTTGTTTCCTTATAAAGCCATATAAAAGAAGTTCAAATATTCCATTTGGAAGTGGTGCCTGCCCACACCAGTAATATAGCGGGTCCCCTCCTATTGCAATAGAAACAGGCATTTTTTTGTTTGCTTTTTTATACTCATGGAAAAAGTGAGCTCCATCTTTGTGTATTTGCCAGTGCATTATCAGTTTATTTTTTGATAATTTTTGTATCCTATAAAGCCCTAAATTGTATTTTTTACCATCTAGACTTTTTGTGTAAACCTGTCCTGTTGTTATAAATTTTCCTGCATCTTTGGGCCATGTTTTTAAAATTGGTAAATTGTCTAAGTTAACTTGGTTTCCTTTATATATAACTTGTTGGCAAATTCCCCTTTTTTTAGTTCTTTTAGGAAAAATTTTACGAAGTTTTGAAAATGTAAGTAATGTATTTATTTTTTCTCTTAAATTGTTTGGTGTTTT
>DTZN01000110.1 GCA_012961365.1 Hydrogenothermaceae bacterium | reverse complement strand
TATCTGGATAAAGCCGAAATCTGTATGTATACTCTACAATCATATCTTCTTCTGGTTTTCTATGTATTTCTTTATTACATCCTCTTCATTTGGTTTTAAATTTTTCTTTTCTGTAATACATATTATATAGGTAGTTAGCGATTAAAAGCAAACTATTTAAGTTTAAGTTGAAAAACATATAGTCAAACGGGAATTTATTGTCGTTTACTCCGTAAACGACCGCTTTTGTATCTCCTCACTTTAAGTGAGAAGGATTAAAAGCGAAATTTGTCCTAAAATAGACAATTATCGGGCAAATTACTATAAAATTTTCTTAGCTTCTTCTTTAGCTATTTTATCACAAAGTTCATTTTCTTTATGACCAGAGTGCCCTTTTACCCATATGGGATTAATTTTGTGTACTTTTTTTAGCTTATAAAGCTCTTGCCATAGTTTTTTGTTTGCTATTTCATTTTTTGAGCTATTTTTCCAGTTGTTTTTTACCCAATTTTCAATCCATTTTGAAATACCATTTATAACATATTTAGAATCACAATAAAGCTCCACTTCACAGGGCTCTTTTAATTTTTTTATAGCTTCTAAAACTGCTGTTAGCTCCATCTCATTATTTGTTGTTTGTTTCTTTGAACCTTTTATAATTTTTTCTTTATTTTTATATCTTAAAATTGCACACCATCCACCAGCACCGGGATTTCCAAGGCAAGCTCCATCAGCAAAAATTTGAACTTTTTTCATTAGTAATAACTCCTTATTATTTCAAATACAACTGGTATTTCTATAAATATTCTACCTTCTGGAGGAGGCTTAAAAGGAATTGAGTTTTTCACTGTTATTATAGCTTGCTTGTCTAAAATTTTTGAACCACTACTTTTTACAATTTTTATAGTATTTTCATTTACAGAACCATCTTTTTCTATCACAAATCTAACTATAACTGTTCCTTCTATTTGTAGTCTTTTTGCCATAAGCGGATATGATAAATTTTCTTGTAATTTGTCTCTTACATAAAATAAATATTTTTTTATCTCTCCTTTTGCTTCTATAGTTTTTTCTTCTTTTTTAGGTTTATCTTCTGACTTCATTTGAAAAATTTGGTCTTTACCTTTTAAGTGGGTTAGATTTATTTGTTTAACAGGCTCTTTTTTTTCTTTTTCTGTATTAACTTTTTTTGATAAAGGCACATTTATGTCTGGTTTTTTATTTTCTTTTTCCTTTTTTTTGGGAATTTTTGCTATTTGTGGAGTTTCTTTTATCTCTTTTTGTTTTATAAGTGGTTTTTCTACTTCTTTAGATTTTTTTACCTTTTTTTCTTTTGGTATTTTCTCATTTGCTTTTTTCAAAGCTGGAATTTTTTTATGTATCTTTTCTTTTTTAACTGGCTGTTTTTTAACTTTTTTCTCTTGAACTAGATTTTTCCTAGATACTTTTGATATTTTTTTATTTTGAACTTGCTTTTTTTTTGGCAAAAGTGTTTTTGAAGGGGTTGTTAGTTTTGTTTTTTTAGGAATTTTCCTTTTCGCAGAAAATTTCTTATCTTTTGTTATTTTTTTTGGTTTTACAAATGAAATAACTATAGGTTTTTTTTCTTCTTTTTCTTTTGAGGTTTTTAATGAAAAAAGCAAACTAGCTAAAAAAATGTGTAAAAGTACAGAAACTACTAAAGAAAAAACTAAGATTTTTCTTTCCAATGTTTACCTTTTTAAAATAGTTTCTACTGCATATTTTTCAAAACCTGCTTTTCTAAATATATCTATTACAGAAACTATGTATTTAAATTTTGTATCTTTATCTGACCTGATTAGAACAACTTTATTTTTATTTAAGGTTTTTATCTTATTTTTTAAATCTTCTATAGAAGTTTTTTTATTGTTTAGTAATATTTCTCCATTTTCTTTTATAACAAGCTCTATTGTTTCTTTATCTTTACTAGCTTCTCCAGTTTCTGCTTCTGGTAAGTCTAAGGGAATTTTTCTTTCTACAATAAATGTTGCTGTTGCCATAAATATAATCAAAACTACCAAAATAATATCAACAAAAGGGGTCATATTTATTTCTGAAATTTCTTTTTCTTCATCATCTATAAGACGCATCTTGACCCTCTAAGTTATTTGGTAGTTTCTTTTTTTCTTCATAAATCAATAAAATTGTTTTTATTTTTCTAACAAAGTAGTTATATGCAATAACAGAAGGTATAGCCACAAACAATCCCATCGCAGTTGCAACTAAAGCTTGAGAAATTCCTTCCATTACAACTTTTACGCCAAATTGCGAAGAATTTCCTAAATCATGAAAAGCTTGCATAATACCTAAAACTGTCCCAAATAATCCTATAAAGGGAGCATTATTTCCAAAGGTTGCAAGTATTCCAAGTCTTTTTTCAAGGGCTAATTTTAATTGTAAAGGTTTATAATTTAGGATATTCTTTTCTAACCTTTTTATTGATATAGCTCTTTCAATAATTATTGCAACAGAAATAATACTCATTAATATAAGTAAATACAAAACAGGTTCTTCTCCAATTAATGCAAGTTTTAAAAGAACTTCTGTAATATTCAATCTTTACTCCTTTATAAGACTTTCAACATCTTTTACTATACTTTCTACAGGTAAATACATACCTAAAAATTCCTCTCTTATATATCCATTTTTGTCTATTATTGTAACTTTTGCTGTATGGTCTACCATTCTATGTTTCATTATCATATTGCCATGTTTCATTTCCATCATTCCTCTATCTCTTACGAATACTTTATACTTTTTCCATACTTTTTCTAAATCATCTTTTTTTCCTGTAAGAAATATAAAATCTTCATACTCATTTTGCTTTTTATATTTTTTTAACCTTTCTACAGTATCATATTTTGGGTCAACAGATATAAAAACTATTTTATATTTTCCTTTATAACCTTTTAAATTTAACTGCTCTTCTACCTGTTTTAAAAATCCTAGTATTGTTGGGCAAACATGTGGGCAATGGGTATATCCATAAGTTAAGATAATAACTTTATCTTTTAAATTTTCTAAAGAAAAGGTTTCTCCTTCATCTGTGATTAGATTTTTAATTTCAGGGGCTTTTTTAGGAAATCCTTTTGTAGAACCTTCTAGTGCATATGTTTTAGGAAAAATAACTATTAAAACAAATAGGAAAAAAATTATCTTCCTCATTTTACCTCCAAAACAGTGTTTAATTTAAACATTAATTTAAGTCTATAATTTAACACTATCAATAATTTCTGTATATGTTAACTACTAAATCTATTTTCTTCCTTTTATTAAAGGAGAAAATATTGTTTAGTATTTTAAACCTTCTTTTTTTTATAAGAGTTTTTATGAAATTTTGTGATATATTTGAAATAATATCTCTTGAAATTATATCTGTGTTTACCATTTTACCTTTTATTTTTTAACCTATATTATGATTAATGAAAAAATTAACGGGAATTTTTATGGTAAAGAAAAAAACAGTTTATATATGCAATGAATGTGGAGCTAAATTTCCAACTTGGGCTGGAAAATGTAGTGCTTGTGGGGCTTGGGGAAGTATTGTTGAAGAAAAAGAGGAAAACTTTAATAAAAGAAAATCTTTTTCTGTTGGAGATACTGCAAGGGCTGTTTCTTTATCACAAACTCTGGAAGAAACTTTACTTGAAAGGATAAAAACAAATATTTTAACTTTAGACGAAGCTTTTGGTGGTGGGGTTGTAAAAGGTCAGGTTATTTTACTTTCTGGTGAGCCTGGAATTGGGAAATCAACACTTCTTTTGCAGGTTGCATACCAAATAGCAAAGCAAGGAAGTAAAGTTTTATATATAACAGGTGAGGAGTCATCAAGTCAGGTTTATATAAGAGGAAAAAGAATTAATGCAATTTCTGAGAATATATTTATCCTTGCAGATACTAACCTTGAAAATGTTTTAACTAATATAGAGCAGTTAAACCCTGATTTTGTTATCTTAGATTCAGTTCAAACTGTATATTCTTCTGAGCTTGAAAGTTCTGCAGGTTCAGTATCACAAGTTAGAGAAGTTTCGGCAAGATTAACAGAAATAGCAAAACAAAAAAATATTCCAGTAATTTTAATTGGGCAGGTAACAAAAGAAGGAAATATAGCAGGTCCTAAAGTTTTAGAGCATATTGTTGATACAGTAGCTCATTTTGAAGGTGAAAGAGGAAATGCCTACAGGGTTCTAAAAATTGTTAAAAACAGGTTTGGTTCTGCAGGAGAAATTGCGGTTTTTAATATGACATCAAAAGGATTGGAAGAAGTAAAAGACCCTTCATCTTTCTTTTTATCAGAAAAACCTCAAGGGAAATCAGGAAGTATAATTTTTCCATATACAGAAGGTTCTAAACCTGTTTTGGTGGAAATTCAAGCTTTAGTTTCAAAAACAGTTTATGCAGTTCCCCAAAGAAAAGCCCAAGGGATAGATATAAATAAGCTTTCAATAATAACTGCAATATTGGAAAAGGAATTAAATATATTTCTAAAAGATAGGGATATTTTTGTAAATGTAGTTGGAGGTATGCAAATCAAAGAACCAGCAGTAGATTTACCATTAGCACTTGCTATTATTTCTTCATTTTATGATAAACCTATAGACAATATTGCATCATTTGGTGAACTTGGTCTTACAGGTGAAGTTCGCTCTGTTTACTACACAGATTTAAGAATAAAAGAGTGTGAAAAATTTAAAGTAAAAAAGCTAGTTATCCCAAAGTCTGTTGAAGAATATCAACCAAGTTTTGTAAAAGTTTCTAGTTTAAAAGAAGCAGTAGTAAAAGTTTTTAATGAGAAAAATTTTTAATATAATTACTATAGATACCTTCTTTTTTTAAAAGCTCTTCATGGTTTCCTTCTTCTATAACTTTTCCATTTTCTAAAACATAAATATAATCTGCCTCTTTTACCGTAGAAAGTCTATGGGCAATTATAATTGTTGTTTTATCTTTTAAAAATTTGTTTAAATTTTCCATTAATTTATTTTCTGTTATGTAGTCTAATGCAGAAGTTGATTCATCTAATATAATAACTTTAGGTCTTGCAAGTATCATTCTAGCAATAGCAAGTCTTTGTTTTTGTCCTCCAGATAGTTTTATTCCATTTTTTCCAACGATAGTATCAAGTTTATTAGGTAGTTTTTCCACTACTTCTTTTAAAACCGCTATTTCTAAAGCTTTCCAAATTTCTTCTTCTGATATATTCTTACCAAGTGTTAAATTAAATCTAATTGTATTATTAAAAATTTGAGGGTTTTGTAAAACTAAATACACATTATCTCTAACAATAGGTAAACCTATATTTTTTACAGAAATACCATCATATAAAACATCCCCTTTATTTACAGGATAAAATCCTACAATAATACTAGCAACAGTAGTTTTTCCACTTCCAGAAGCTCCCACTATTGCAATTTTTTTACCTTTTGGAAAATGCATATTTACCTTTTTTAAGATAAATTCTTTTCCATCATAAGAAAACCATATATTTTTTAAATTAATAGATACAGTAGTATTATTTTTAAATGGATTTTTTTCTTGTTTATAATTAGGTTCTAGTTTCATTCTTAACACTTCATTTATCCTTACAAGCGCATTGTTTGCAGAATGAAAAGCATATTGTATATTTAAAACATCTTGAACAGGTGTCATCATAACCCAAAGATAGCTAAAGGTTGCAAACATCATACCTATACTTAAATCTGAAAAAGCAACAAATAAGATAGCAACAGCCCTAAAACATTCATATCCTATTAAAAAAATCAAAGCAGATAATCTAACAGCACTATCTGATTTCCAGCTAAATTCTGTTGAGGTTTCTTTTACTTTTTTGGCTTTTTTTATAAGATTAGATAAGAAAAATTTTTCTCTATTTGATGCTCTTATTTGCCAAAATAAATCTAACGTTTCTATTAACGCCTCTTGAAAAATTTCTATTGCTTTATTTTCTTTTCTCTTTAATTTTCCAACTTTTTTACCAACTAAGGTAGTAAAATAAATAACCACAGGATTAAGAAAAACTATCAAAAGTCCAAGCTTCCAATTTATAAAAATCAAAACAATAGCAACCCCTATTATTGTAAGAATTGATATTAACAATTTACTTATACTTTTTCCAAGAAAATCATCAATTGTGTTTATATCTGTAATAAGTTTTGATGCAATTTTTCCACTGCCTTCAGTCTCAAATTCAGACATGGAAACTTTTGATAAATGTTTTAAGACCTTTTCCCTTATTTTATAAGTTATCTCTTTAGATATGGTTGTAAAAATCTTTACTTGATATGCATAAAAAATAAAATGAGTAATTCTAAAAAATACAGCTAAAAATAAAGCTACCAAAACATATATTACAGCATTACCTTCTCCAAATAAGGCTCTATAAGTATTAATAAAAACACCTTCTTTACCAAGTAAAACTTCATCAACTAAAAGAGGTAAAAATAAAGGAATAGGAATGTTAATTATAGTTGCTAGTATTGCAAATACATTACCTAGAACCAGTTGTTTCTTATAGTGTTTTATATGGGATAATATTTCTTTCCAGCTTAGATTTTCCACAAAAACCTTTAAAGCTCTATATAAAAAATTTAGCTACATCTATTTTAACAGAGCAACTGCATATATTTATGTTTAAAATTCCTTTTTCATCATTTTTCAGTAAAAGTCATTGCTTCAAGACCAAAAACAGAAACTTTAAGTCCTGTGTTTCCAAGATTTTTGTATTGCATTAGTATCTTTTGTTTATCTCCCAATTCCACGCAGTTTTTATAATATACTCTAAATCATCAAATTTAGGCTTCCAGTTTAATTTTTGCTTTAATTTTGTGCTATCTGCAACCAAAATTGCAGGGTCTCCGGGTCTTTTATCTGTTTCTTCGACTTTAAAATCAATACCTGTAACTTTCTTAGCTGTATTTACAACTTCCTTAACTGAATAACCATGCCCATATCCACAATTAAAAACATCACTATTTCCACCGTTTAACAGATATTCTAAAGCTAGAATATGTGCTTCTGCAAGGTCATCTACATGAATATAATCCCTAATGCATGTTCCATCTGGAGTAGGATAATCTGTTCCAAAGATTTTTATACTATCTCTTTCCCCTTTTGCTGTCTTCAAAATAAGGGGAATTAAATGAGTTTCTGGATTATGACTTTCACCTATTCTTCCTTTGGGGTCTGCTCCAGCAGCATTAAAATACCTTAATGATACATAGTTAAAATCATATGCTTTACTAAAATCCTGTAATATTTTCTCAACAAAAGCTTTAGATTGCCCATAAGG
>DTZN01000109.1 GCA_012961365.1 Hydrogenothermaceae bacterium | reverse complement strand
GCTATATTTATAAGCCAAGTTAGTTTTTTAGGAGGTTTTTTCAAATGGCTTTGGATTTAGAAAAGATTAGACAATCTCTTGTTCAAAAAAGGGAGGAGTTAATTAAAGCTATAGAAGATAATGCAAAAGAGAGTAAAGCAGAAAAAGCAGGGGTTGAAGATACAGCAGATGAAGTGACTGCAGAACTTTCGAGAGAAACTATGTACAAGCTCTCACAAGCAGAAAAAGAAACATTATTTTTAATAGATTTAGCTTTAAAAAAGATAGAAGCGGGAACTTATGGATTTTGTGAAGAATGTGGGGAACCTATAGGAGAAAAGAGATTAGAAGCTATCCCATGGGTTAGATTATGCATAGAATGTAGCCAACAGGAAGAAGCAATGAGATTATCAAATGGATATGAAGAAATCAACTACTATAACATAATCCCAGATACAAGTAGTTTTATTATGGAAGATGACGAAAATAAAAATATTCCAGAATAATTAAATGGGAAAATTTCATAGATTTTTATTAATAGTTTTTTCTATCATAGCTTTAGACCTGCTTACAAAAGAGATTGCAGTTAGATTATTTTCTGAAAAAGATTTTATTGTTATCCCTAACTTTTTTAATTTCACATTAGTTTGGAACAAAGGAGCTGCTTTTGGAGTTTTAGCAAATGCTCCTATATGGGTTAGAAAACTTATTTTAATTTTTGCATCTTTAATTGCAGCAATAGCAACAATTGTTTATGCATATGCAAAGCAAAATAAGCTTTCCAAATTAGAACTATATTCACTTGCATTAATAGCAGGGGGCGCTTTAGGAAACTTATACGATAGAATATTTTTAGGACAGGTAAGGGACTTTATAGATTGGCATATCTTCCAGTATCACTGGCCAGCTTTTAATATAGCAGATGCTTCAATAACAATAGGAATATTTCTATTTGCTCTAAATGAACTTTATTTGAAAAATCGAAATAAAGATTAAATTATAATAAAAGGTTTTCAGTTTTCCTAGCAATAGGCAGAAAATGAAACTTTCTCAAATAGCAAAAATAACAAATGCAAAAGCAAAAATAAAAGAAGATTGTTTTATAAACAAATTTATAATAGACAGTAGAGATGTAAATATTGGAGATTTTTTTGTTCCTCTAAAGGGTTCTAAATTAGATGGACATCAATTTATAGAAGATGCCTTTAAAAAAGGGGCTTGTGGAAGTTTCTCTTCTAAGAATATTAATTTAGCAAATGTATTATTTGTAAATGATACTCTAAATGCATTAACAGAAGTAGCTAGGTATAAAAAAAATCTTATAAAAACAAAAATTGCTATTACAGGAACAGCAGGAAAAACAACAACAAAGGAACTTTTAGCTTTTTCTTTAGGTAAGTTTTATGAGATTTACTTCACAAAAGGAAACTTTAATAATCAAATAGGTTTACCTTTAACTCTTGCAAATGTAAATAAAAACTATGAGTATGGAATTTTTGAGCTTGGAGCAAGTAGAAAAGGAGATATAAAATATCTTTCTAAAATTTTAGAGCAAGATATATCAATTATTACTAATGTAGGATTTGGACATATTGCAGGATATAAGAATTTTAAAGAATTATTAATGGAAAAACTAAGTATTATAGAACCTTCTAAAACAGTTATAGTTAACGAAAAGTTAAAAAATTATGTTATAAATAAAGAAATTCTTACATTTGGATATTCCCAGTTTGTAGATGCTAAAGTTTTAGAAAGCAAATTAGAGGAAAATGGAACTTATGGGAAAATTAAAATAAATAATAAAATTTTTGAAATCTTTTTTCCATTTTTCAATCTAAAAATAATCGAAAATAGTTGTGTTGTGTTTTTAATTTTTAAAATTTTAGGAATAGATTTTAATAAACTTCCTGAAATTTTTAGAGAATTTAAACCGCCAAAAGGTAGAGGAAATATTGAAAAATTAGGAAACTTAAGCATTATAGATGATACTTATAATGCAAATCCAAATTCTGTTAAAAATGCAATTGATACACTAAATAAACTTAAAGGGAGAAAAATATTAATCTTAGGAGATATGCTAGAACTTGGGGAATACTCAAAAGAAAAACATGAAGAAATAGGAAAGTTTATTTTAAAATCAAACATTGATAAGATTTATTTATACGGCGAGGAAGTAAAACACACTTATGAAATTTTAAAAAATAAAAAAAACGTAAAGTTAATAGATAAAGTTAAAATATTTGAAGAACTAAAAAAGCTAAAAGAAAGCTACTTCGTTTTAATAAAAGGTTCAAGAAGTATGAAAATGGAAGAAATTATAGAGTATTTGAAGGGGGAAAAATCCCCTTAAAAATTTATTTATTTATCCTTTTTAAATCCTGTTTTATTGCTTCTTTTGCAATTTCTGCAGATTTAAATTCTTTAACTTTAACCCATTTGCCTTTTTCTAATTCTTTGTAATGTTCAAAGAAATGCTTTATTTTTTCTAGAGTTGCATCTGGCAAATCGTTTACATCATTTATATTATCAAAGCTTCTATCTAATTTTGAAACTGGAACAGCAATTATTTTAGTATCTATTCCCTCTTCATCTTCCATTTCCAGCATTCCTATTGGTCTTGACCTAATAACACTACCAGGAACTACTGGCTGACTAGAAATTACTAATACATCTGTTGGATCACCATCTTCTGCCAATGTGTTTGGTATAAAACCGTAGTTAAATGGATAATACATAGCTGTAAATAAAAATCTATCAACAAAAACTGCTCCACTTTCCTTATCAACTTCATATTTGATAGAACTTCCCTGTGGAATTTCAATAACTACATAAATATCTTCTGGAGGATTTTTACCAGCTGGTATTTTTGTTAAATCCATTGCATCACTCCTTAATAGTTAGTTATTTTTAAACAAATATTTTAACACTTACATTTTTTTATTTTAAAATAATTTAAAACAATTATTAACAGGAGTTTTAATTTGAAGAAAAGTATAGCTTTAGTTTCTGGGGTAATAATATTATTTGTTGCTGGATTTTTATTTGGTATCAATGCAAAAACAGAAAAAGATGTATCTCAAGATATCGAATATTTAGGTTTATTTACGCAGGTTTATAAAATTGTAAAAGACTATTATGTTGAACCTACTTCATCTAAAAAGTTAATTCAAGGCTCTTTAAAAGGTATGCTTTCTTCATTAGACCCATTTTCAACTTATTTTTCTCCTGATGAATGTAAAGAATTTACAACAGAAACACATGGGGAGTTTGGAGGTCTTGGAATAGAAATTATGATGGAAAACCATAAACTAATTGTAGTTTCACCAATTGAAGATACTCCTGCATGGAAAGCAGGAATAAAGCCTGGAGATATTATTTTGGAAATAGATGGAAAAGCAGTTGAAAAAATGACCTTAATGCAAGCTGTAAAGTTAATGAGAGGAAAGCCGGGAACAAAAGTAACATTAACAATATGGAGAAAAGGTGTAGAAAAACCGTTTAAAATAACAATTACAAGGGCAATTATTAAAATTAAAAGTGTAAAAACAAAAGAATTAGAAAATAAAGCTATAGGGTATATAAGATTAACCCAGTTCCAAGAGAACTCAGCAGAAGACTTTGAAAATGCCTTGGAAAAATTCAAAGATAAAAAAGGAATAATTATAGACTTAAGAAACAATCCTGGAGGACTTTTAACTACTGCAATAGCAATAGCAGATATGCTTTTACCAGAAGGTAAAATGATAGTTTATACAAAAGGAAGAACATTTAAGAGTAATGAAGAATTTTACTCTGAAAGTCCTCCTATAGTTCCTGAAGATTTACCTATTGTTTTAATAGTCAATAAAGGTTCTGCTAGTGCTTCTGAAATATTGACAGGAGCTTTAAGAGATAATAATAGAGCTTTAGCTGTTGGAGATAAAACATATGGTAAAGCGTCAGTTCAAACGTTAATACCTTTATCAGATGGTTCTTGTTTAAAACTTACAACAGCCCATTATTACACACCAAATGGAAAATTAATCATGTGGAAAGGAATAACTCCTGATATAGTTGTTCACATGACAGCAGAAGAAGAAAAGGCAAGATTAAAAGCAGAAAGAGATGCAAAATTAAAAGGTAAAGCAGAGAAAATAAAAGACCCTCAACTTGATGCTGCAATAAATGCTATAAAGATACTAAATTTTGCAAAAGAAAGTTTTTGAAATGAAAATACTTGGAATTGAAACTTCCTGTGATGAAACTGCAGTAGCTATATATGATGAAAAAAAAGGTTTAATTTCTAATGTTGTTTCTTCACAGGTTGAAATACATAAAGAATGGGGAGGAGTATTTCCAGAACTAGCAGCGAGGGAACATACAAAAAATATATTACCAGTCTTAGATAAAGCTTTGAAAGATGCAAATTTAAAATTATCAGAAATAGATGCTATAGCTATAACAGTTGCACCAGGGCTTATAGTTTCTCTTGTAATTGGTGTTGCTGGTGCTAAAGCTTTAGCATTTGCCTTAGATAAGCCTTTAGTTCCTGTTCACCATATTGAAGCTCATATTTTTGGCGGAATTATGGATAAGGAGGTAGAATATCCATTTTTAGCTTTGGTTGTATCTGGAGGGCACACAGAACTTTATTTAATTGAAGACTTTGAAAAATATAAATACTTAGGTGGAACTTTAGATGATGCTGTAGGAGAAGCTTACGATAAAGTAGCTAGAATGCTTGATTTAGGTTATCCAGGAGGACCTGTTATAGATAAAATGTATAATGAAGAGTATGCTATTGTAGATTTTCCTACTCCTTTAAGAGGAAAGAAAGAACATAGATTTAATTTTTCTTTTAGTGGGTTAAAAGCTGAAGTTTTAAGAAAAGTAAAACTAAATCAGTTTTCAAAAAAAGAAATAGCTTCCAGTTTCCAAAAAAAGGCAGTGGAAATACTTGTAAAAAAAAGTATTGATGCAAGCTTAGAATACAATGCAAAAAGTATTGCTGTAGCTGGTGGGGTATCTGCAAATAAACTGCTTAGAGAAAAATTAACAAAAGAAGCTAAAAAACAAGGAATAAAAACTATATTTCCTCCTTTTTTCTTATGCACAGATAATGCTGGTATGGTTGCTTATACAGGATATAAGAGATTTAAGCAAACAGGAAAGACTATAGGATATGATTTTAAGCCTTTAGCAAGAATTAGAATGGATAAATTTATTGATTTGTTGTATAAACAAGCCCCCTAAAGGGGCCGAAAAATTTATGTTGTTGAACCTTCTTCGTCTAAATAAAGTTCTCTAAACACTTCGTCTTTTATTTGTTCATTTTCCCCTTTAAATCCTGGCATAGCTTCTATTCTATACCATGCAGAACGATACCATATGTCAGATGGACCTCTATTTACAGGGGCAACCTTTTGAGCTCTTGTTTCTTCGTGGTAATCCCAATTCATATAAGCATTAAAGTCTTGAACTATATCCGTAATTACCATTCCATAATCGTTAATTAAAGCCTTTTGGAATTTTTGCCATCTATTTAAAGAAGAATCCCTTAAAGTTAGTCCAAAGTATCCTGCTGAACCTTCTCCTTTTAGAGAAGCAATTCCTCTAGCAATAAATGTTTTAAATGCTTTTAACGTTTCTGGTGGGTCTGTTATAAATACATCAAAAGCCCCAATCCATTCTTCTGGGAATGGATTTCTAAGGTCAAATCTTATTGCTTCTGCATTGTCTATACCAAGTTCTTTAAAGATTTTATTATCAAACTCTATAGCTCTTTCATCAATATCAAGGATTAAAACTCTTTTTGGTAAACCTGTTAAAGCAACCGCTAAACCTGTAAGGTCATCTTCTGCGCCCATTACGAGGATATCTCTGTTTCTTAAATCTTCCCTAGAATCTAGGAATAAAACCCTTGAAACAGTAGTTTCTGGAGTAACTGAACCTTGGTCGTATTCTTGAATAGCCTTTGGCCTATCTTTTGCTAGCTCAACAAATGTTCTATACCAGTCCTTGTTTGCGTAAAATGGTATTCCTCTTCCTTCACAAGCTTGACAAGTATAATCTACATAAGGAGGAATATTGAGCTGCTTTATAACTTCATATCCTTTTTCTGTTAATAAAACTTCATCATTTTCTACTTTTACAAGTCCCTCTTCTATTAATCCTTTAACTATTTCGGAAGCAGCTGGAACTGGTAAATCTGAATAGTCAACAACTTTCCAGAAATCTGAAGTTACTTGTAAAGACGCTAAAACTCTCTCTACGTTTCTTCCAATTAATCTAATGTTTGTTTTTTCTGTTGCCTTTTGGGCAATAGCAGTAAGAATATCTGCCAATTGGAAACCTCCTTGGGGATTTATATTTACATTATAATTATATTAACATATATATTTTGCGAATTACAAAAATTGTCTTATATCGTTAATTTGAAGATTGTAATTGTATATTGCAAACATTAAGCCTATGAAATCTTGAACGGTTTTTATTTTAAATTTTCTTGACTTAATCATTTCCAAAATTTCTTTTGAAAGGTTGTTGTAATCTATACTATATCTTTGGAAAGAGTTTCTTTTAAGTTCTCTTTTGATATATTTAAAAATTCTTCTTTTGAAATTTTTTTAACTTAAAAAAATTTTGGTTTTCTAAGTTTTTCTTTTATGCTTTCTTCCATTAGGAGGCTTAAAATCCCTTCATTTACTCCTGTTTCTTCTTTTAAGGTCTCAAAAATTTTTCTTTCCACTCGTGTTTTGGTTATCTTTTTTTTCTTTTCCTTCTGTAGATATTAGAGATAAAAAGTTATTTACTTTTAATTTTAAAAGCTGGACTGATAGTTTTATAAAAATAACCGAGTTTCTTATGTCTTTGTCTTTT
>DTZN01000108.1 GCA_012961365.1 Hydrogenothermaceae bacterium | reverse complement strand
TAGGGTCGTTTACTTGCCAGTTATATCTTCTTCGACTTGAAAGGCTTCTTCTACATTGCCCATCCACAAGAACACTCCTTATCCTAGTATTATTTAAATAGCGAGAGTTTATAAGAGTTACTTGATAAGAAGAACAGCTACTACTACCTCCACCTCCACCTCCTCCTCCACTACCACCATCACCTCCACCTCCACCTCCTCCTCCACTACCACCTCCTCCAGAACTTGCAGAAGAAGAAAGAACTGTTAAATAGAGTTGCTTACTACTACATTCATCATTATATTTTTCATCACAGACTTTTACTTTTATAGTATATACACCTGCAGTCGTAAGATTTTCCCCAGAAACAGATAATACTCCATCTGAACTTAGATTTAAATCTGTTAATCCTCCATTACTTTCAAGTGTCCATATATAAGAGCCTGTTGCACCTGATGCAGACAAAGCAACTGTATAGTCTTGCCCTGTATAAGCGTAAGGTAGAAAATTAGTTTCTATTTTTACAGGATTTGGATTTATAGTAATCGTAAAAGACTTAGATGTTTTTCTACCTATGGTATCAGTTGCCGTTATTGTAATATTAAATGTTCCTGCTTCTTCAGGAGTACCTGAAAGTGTGCACGAAGATTCGTCGAAATCTAGCCCTTTCGGTAAATCCCCAGAATAAGAACATGAATCCAAAGTACCATTAACTACGTTTATTGAAGAAGGAGGATATTCTAAATACTGAGTACCTATAGGAAAACTCGAAGTAGTTATCTCAAATTTTGGACATGAATTTTCTCTTAATACATTTATATCAATATAACAAACTATATCATCATACTTTTTACCTGTATCCGTTGTTTCATCAGGATTTCTTATTTGATAACTAACATCTTCAACAGAACATGGGGATGGAGTCTGTGAACAATCAGTATCATCAGTTCGATTTTCTGATTTACTATAAACTATAAATGCAACATTTTCTTTCCTAGAACCTTTATCATTTAATGAGATTAAAGCAATTGGGTTTTGACAGAAATCTGATGTGTCTATATCCGAAGCTATATTATAAACTAAGAACTGGTTATATGCATCTTTACTTTGTATCCCTATATCTGGTGGTAGTTCTAAAAAACCATCACCATTTTTATCGGTAGGAGTAGGTAAAATTTTCTTATCTTTGGCATATCCTTTTATTGCTTCACAGGCAGTTTTCACAATATCTTTTGTTTGTTTTCTTTTTTCACTTTTTACATACAAGGTAAATATTGATATTCCACCTGTTAAAATTATTCCCATTATAATAAGAACAAATGCAAGCTCTATTAGTGAAAAAGCCTTTTTATTCATAATACCAAGTCTCTAATTTGTTAATTCTATCTTTAACTATATTTTTTAGTTTAATATTTTTTGTGGTTTTATACAACCTTTTATAAATACTTAAAGCTTTCCCAAAATTACCTTTAATTTCAAGCAGTCTCCCATAAGAGTAGGTAACAAAATCATCAAATGGATTTTTTTCATAAGCCATCTTATAAAATTCCATAGCTTTATCTATATCCCCTATTTTCTCATAATACAACCCTTTTAAATATAAATATATATATTCTTTTATATGATGTTTA
>DTZN01000107.1 GCA_012961365.1 Hydrogenothermaceae bacterium | reverse complement strand
TTGGAGGAGCAATAGCTTCTCGTTTAAAAGAAATGACAGATTTTATAGAAATAAAAGGTAAAGATGCAAGAGTAGATAATCCAATTTTAAAAAGAGTAAAAGAAGAGGAAGAAGATGAAAATGAGAACAGCTAAAGTTAAAAGACAAACTAAAGAAACAAATGTTGAAATAGAAATTAATCTTGATGGAAAAGGAATATATGAAGTTAACACTCCAGTAGGTTTTTTAAATCATATGCTTGAAAGTTTTTCTAAACATTCTTTAATAGATATAAAAGTTTTTGCAGAGGGAGATGTTCATATAAGCCATCACCATACAGTAGAAGATGTTGGTATAGTTTTGGGAGATGCACTAAAAAAGGCTCTGGGAGATAAAAAAGGTATAAGAAGATTTGGATATTCAATTATTCCAATGGATGAAGCCCTTTGTATGTGTAGCATTGATTTATCTGGAAGACCTCTTATTTTTTATGATGATTTAGGATTAAGAGGAAAAATTACGGAATTTGATTTTGAGTTAATGGGAGAATTTTTTAAAGGGTTTACACTTGAAGCAGGAATAACTATGCATTTAAAAACATTGGCAGGGCATAATCTTCACCATATTGCAGAATGTTTAACAAAAGCTTTTGCAATAGCCCTTAGAAATGCAGTGGAGATAGACCCAAGAAGGTCAGAAGATACACCTTCCACTAAAGGGGTTTTATGATGGATATAATAGATAGAAAAACGAAGATTATAAAGATACTTCAGGAAAAAGGCGAAGCAACAGTAAAAGAGCTTGCTAATGTATTTGGTGTATCAGAAATGACTATTTATAGAAATATTAAAGAATTAGAAAAGGAAGGATTTATAAAAAGAAAACATGGTTCTATTTTATTAAAAAATGAAGAAGATGAAGAAAATAAAATTAAAGAGAAAATTTGTCCTGTATGTGAAAAAACAATAATAAGGGCGCACCCTTACAAAATATCTGTAGATAATAAAAATATTGAAGCATGCTGTGAACATTGTGGAATGATACTCCACAAGCAATACGAAAATAAAGATGTGTTTGCTATTACATATGATTTTATAACAGAAAATCCAATAACTGCGTTTAATGCATTTTATGTTGTTGGTAGTGATGCGAAACCTTGTTGTAGTCCAAGTGTAATACCATTTTCTGATAAAAAATTGGCAGAAAAATTTGTAAAAGGTTTTGGTGGTAAAGTAATGAGCTTCTTGGAAGTATATGATGAAATAAATAAAACTATAAATTTAAATATAAAAAGTTGTTGTCAAGATAAACATGTTATAAACATATCCCAATTAAAGAATGGAAAATAAAATACTCGATGTATTTAACTTAATGAATATAAACTAAAAAAGGAGTGCAAATGAAAGTAGTTTTTTGGGGAACTCCAGATTTTGCAGTTAGAAATTTAGAAGAATTAATTAATTCTAAACATGAAGTAATTGCAGTTATTACACAACCAGATAAACCAAAAGGAAGAGGAAAAAAATTAACACCTCCTCCTGTTAAAGTTTTAGCTCAAGAATATAATATACCTGTATATCAGCCGGAAAAATTGAAGAATAATGAAGAAATTAGAAAAATTCTAAAAAAATTAAGCCCTGATATATCAGTTGTTGTAGCTTACGGGAAAATAATCCCTGAAGATATCATAGAAATTCCAAAATATAAAACTATAAATGTTCATGCATCACTACTTCCAGAGTTTAGAGGAGCTGCTCCCATTCATAGGTCAATAATAGAAGGTAAAGATAAAACTGGTGTATGTATTATGGAAATAACAAAGGAATTAGATGCTGGAGATATTTACGAATGTAGAGAAGTTCCAATTTTAGATGAAGATGATATAGTTTCTTTGCATGATAAACTTGCAGAAGAAGGAGCAAAACTTTTAATTGAAGTATTAGATAAAATAGAAACAGGGAAAGCTAAGAAAACACTTCAAGACCATTCAAAAGCAACCTACGCAAAACCAATAAAAAAAGAAGAAGGAAAAATAGACTGGTCTAAATCTGCAAGGGAAATTTTTAACCAAATTAGGGCTCTAAAAATATGGCCAAAGGCGTTTTCAAGCTTTAGAGACACTCAGATAAAAATATTAGATGCCAAAATTGTTGATGAATTTTCTAAAGGAAACATAGGTGAAATAATAAAACTTGAAAAAGGAAAAGGTTTCATAGTCCAAACAGGGAAAGGAAAGCTTTTAATAACTCAGGTTCAATTTCCAAATGGCAAGCCTATATCTGCTGATGAAGCTATAAGAGGATATCATATAAAAGAAGGTGAAAGGTTTTTATAAATTTCCTTGATTTTTTATCTTTAATTTCTCTAACCAAACTTTTTAAGAAAAATTAAAACTATGTAATATATTTATATTTTTTTAACTACCTGATATTTAGACATATCTTCTTTAAATTCTGGTATCCTTTTTACTAGTGAAGAAATTTTTATAAATTGAGGGGAAATTTATGTTTGAAAGCTTTGACCAGATAAAAAAAGATTATGAATTTACATCTGTAGATGAAAAAAGAATTAAAGAATTACAACCAATAATGGAGAAACATCTTAATGAATTTCTAAATAGGTTATACCAGTTTATATTTAGGCTTCCTCAATCTAATAAGTTCTTTAAAAATGAAGAAGTAAAAAAGAGGCATATGGAAAAAATAAAACAGTGGTATAAGGATTTATTTTCAGGAAACTATGATGATAGGTATTTTGAAAAATTACACAAAATTGGGGAAGTTCACGATAAACTAGGAATACCTAGTCATTACATAAATGCTACTTTTAATTTTATAAGAAGATTTTTCATAGAAAAAATAAATCAAGAATTTGGATATTCAAGACAAAGAAATCTGTATGTAGAAAGTCTTGGAAAATTATTAGATATAAATCTAGATATTTTAACAAAAGCTTATATAGAAGAAGAAATTAGCCGTTATATGCAACTTTCAAAGCTTGAAAAAAAATTAGTAAAAATATCCAAGAGATTTGCAGATTTTTTAGATATGATTTTGCTAGTTGCACTTATTTTAATGTCTTTCTTTGTAATTGGACTTTTTACTTTTGATATTTATGAACTAATAACTGGGAAAGTATCCATAGAAGAAGGAATTATAAAAACTTTAGGTAGTTTATTAATTTTATGGGCAGTTGCAGAGTTAATGGGAGAAGAAATAAAACATTTAAGGGGAAAAGGATTTGCAGTAACCGCATTTATAAGTGTAGCTCTTGCGGCGATAATTAGAAAAATCTTGATTGTATCTCTATCTCCAGAAGACATAAAAAAACTAATAGCTTATGGATTTGTTCTTTTAATATTAGGAATTGTTTACTTTTTAATAGCTAAAAAAATAAAACCTGCTAATGACCATTAGAATTTTGACAATCAGGGCATATACCGTAAACTTCTATACAGTGCCCTGTTATTTCAAATTTATGAACTTCTTTTAATTCTTCTTTAAATTTGTCAAAAGGACAATTATCTATAATTACAATTTTTCCACATTTTTCACAAACTAAATAATTTTTCTTGTCAGGTAAAGAAAATCTAGATTTATCTTCATTCATCATATATGATTTGATAACAACTCCTTCTTTAACAAGCATATCTAAATTCCTATAAATTGTAGATAAACTAATGTTCATTCCTTTTTCTTTTAGCAACAGATAGATGTCTTCAGCGTGAATAGGAATATTTGCATTTTCTAAAACTTCTAAAATTGCCTTTCTTTGTTTTGTAAATCTATATTTTTTTGGTATTTCTAGCTTTTTACTCATTATACTATCCTATAAAAATTAGATAATTAATAATATCAGTAAAATCTTTCTTTTTGCAAATGATTTGCATTTGAAATTTTATTATGAGAAAATGTTATTTAAGGAAAAATTTTTAGGAGGAATTTTATGGCTATTAAAACAACAATTTTTGGTTATCCTAAAATTGGGCCAAACAGGGAATTAAAAAAGGCAATAGAAAGCTATTGGAAAGGTGAAATATCAAAAGAAGAAATGCTAAAAAAAGCAGAAGAAGTAGATATAAAAAGAATGAAAAAAATAATAGATGCAAATTTAGATTATATTCCATCTAACGATTTTTCTCTTTATGACTTTGTTTTAGACATTTCAACAATGATTAATGCAATACCTCAAAGATTTCAAAACATAGAAGATAGCCTTGATAGATACTTTGCAATGGCAAGAGGAACAAAAGATGCCATTGCTTGTGAAATGACAAAATGGTTTGACACAAACTATCACTATATCGTTCCAGAATTAACAGGAGGATTTAAACTTATTAAAAATAGACCTTTAACTTCTTATAAGTGGGTAAAAGAAAAATTTGGAGTAGAAACAAAACCTGTTTTAGTTGGAGCATTTACATATTTAATGCTTTCAAAAGTTTACGAAAGGCAAGAAGGTTCTCTTTTAATGAAAATGGTAAAAGCAGATGAAAGTGAAAAATTCAAACCCCTACTTTTAGAAATAGCTTCTATTTACAATCAGATACTTAGAGAATTACAGCAAGAAGGTGTTAAAGCAGTTCAATTCGATGAGCCAGCAATTGTTTTAGATTTAGATAAAGAAAAAATAGATGCATTAATTGAAGCTTACAAAATTATTACAGATGGAATAAGTGATATTGAAATTTTCATTCATACATATTACGAAAGTTTAGACCATTTTGAAAGAATTACAAAGGAACTTCCAGTTGCAGGAATTGGGCTTGATTTTATTGTAAATAATGAAAATCTTGAAAATCTAAAAAAATATGGATTTCCAAAAGACAAAAAATTACAAGCTGGAGTGATTTCAGGTAGAGACCCTTGGAAAACAGACTATAAGGAAGTTTTAGCTTTAATTGATGAAATTAAAAAATATGTAGATGAAGATAGAATTGTTCTATCAAATGCTGCACCTCTTTTCCATCTTCCAGTATCGTTAGACCCAGAAAAAGGACATTTAGATGATAGATTAATAAGTCTTTTATCATTTGCAAATGAAAGATTAGAAGAAATCAAAACATTAAAAGAAATTATAAATGAAGGAAAAGAAGTTCCAACTCAAACGTTACAGGCTTTAAGAGATGAGTTTAAAAATGAAAATGTAAGAAAAGCTATAGAAGAAATTGACCAGCAAGAAATAAAAAGACCTCATAACTTTAAGGAAAGATACAAAAAACAAATTGAAATACTTGGTCTTCCAAGATTTCCAACTACAACAATAGGAAGTTTTCCTCAAACAAAAGAAGTTAGGCAAATGAGAGCTAAATTTAGAAGAGGGGAAATTTCAGCAAAAGAATATGAAAACTTTATAAAAGAGCAAATAAAAAAAGCAGTAGAAATCCAAGAAGAACTTGGCCTTGATGTTTTTGTTCATGGAGAATTTGAAAGAACAGATATGGTTGAGTTCTTCGGTGAAAAAATGGATGGTTTTGCATTTACAAAAAATGGTTGGGTTCAGTCTTATGGAACAAGATGTGTTAGACCACCAATTATTTATGGAGATGTTTCAAGACCTTCACCTATGACTGTAAAAGAAATTGTTTACGCTCAAAGCTTAACAGATAAGCCAATGAAGGGAATGTTAACTGGCCCAGTGACAATCTTAAACTGGTCTTTCTATAGAAAAGATATACCTAAAAAAGAAATCGCATATCAAATAGCACTTGCTTTGAGGAAAGAAGTTTTAGACCTTGAGAAAGAAGGAATAAAGATAATTCAGATAGATGAACCGGCATTTAGAGAAGGACTACCACTTAAGAAAAGAAAGCAAGAAGAATATTTAAAAT
>DTZN01000106.1 GCA_012961365.1 Hydrogenothermaceae bacterium | reverse complement strand
ATGAAATTGTTTTAATAGCAAATGCAAACTGTGATATACCAGAAGAAATAGAAGTTGACCAGATTAAAAACTATGAATTTATATTTAGGGAAAAAGGTTCTGGAACAAGAAACATAGTAGAAACTGTCTTAGGAAAAGAAGGGATAGAAATAAAGCCAAATATTGAAATTAGCAGTAGCAAGGCAATTGCAAGGATGGTTGCAAATTCTAAATATTTGGCGTTTGTTTCTAAACTTGTAATAGAAAATGAATTAAGACTTAAAAACTTAAAAGTAGTAAAAGTTAAAGACTTTCAAATAAAAAGAAGGTTTTCATACATAACCCAGAAAAATATAAGATTACCATCTACTGAAAGGAAATTTATAAACAAACTATTTGAGTTTGAATTTTAAATAACTCCGCTTTTCAATATATCGTGAAGATGAATAAGTCCAATTATTTTATCATTTTCAACAATTGGCAATACAGTAATATTATATCTTTCCATTTTTTCTAAAGCTTCTACTACTAATATGTCCTTTGTTATGCTTTTTGGATTTTTTGTCATCGCATCTTTGCATAGACTATTATCTATACTTCCTCCGTTTTTTATAAATCTTCTTAAATCTCCGTCAGTTATTATTCCTTTTATATTTTTTCTTTTATCTACGGCAATAGCACAACCAAAACCTTTTTCAGACATAACAATCACAGTTTCATTAAGGGGGGCTTCAGGGCTAACTAGGGGAAGTTCATCACCTTTATGCATTATTTCTTCAACCTTCATTAATTTCTTTCCAAGAGAACCTCCAGGATGAAACATTGCAAAATCCCTTTCTGTAAAACCTCTTTGTTTTAGTAATGCTATTGCTAATGCATCTCCTAATACTAAAGTTGCTGTTGATGATGAAGTTGGTGCAAGGTTTAAAGGACAAGCTTCTTTTTTTACATTTAAAAATAGATGTATATCACTTTCTTTTGCCAGTTTAGAGTTTTGATTATTTGTTATTGCAATAATTGGGTTTCCCCATCTTTTGATTGTTGGGATTATTGCAAGAAGTTCTGGAGTTTCTCCACTATTTGAAATAGCTATAATTGTATCTTCTTTAGATATCATCCCAAGGTCTCCATGAATTGCCTCTGCAGGGTGGAGAAAAAATGAAGGAGTTCCTGTTGATGCTAAGGTTGCAGATATTTTCTTACCAATTAAACCAGACTTTCCCATTCCAGTAATAACTATTTTTCCTTTTGTGTTTAGTATAAGATTTACTGCCTTCTCAAAGTTTTGATTTAGAGCTTGTTTTAAACTTTTTAATGCGTTTATTTCTTCTTCTATGGCACTTTTACCTATTTCTAAAACAGTTGATTGCATTTATACCTCTTGGTCGCTATTAATATTTGTTAAACTATTCGTAGGGCACCCTCCACAACTTCCACAACCACTTTGCCTGTTAATTCCAAGCTTATCTAAATAATCAAAAGAATATTCTATAGTAGAGCCTTCTTCATCTATAAAATATATAACCTCCCTAATAAAGTCATATCCTTTTACACAAAGTTCTTTTCCTTCTATCTCTACAAGAGTATCAATTTCTGGTAAATCCTTTCTTATAGAATAATTTTCTTTTTCAAAAGAAAGACAACACATTAATCTACCACATATTCCTGTAAATTTAGCTGGAGTTGGAGGTAAGTTTTGTTCTTCTAGCATTTCCACATTGACAGTTTCAAATTTATCTAAAAACAAAGAACAACAACATTGCTGACCACAAACGCCTATTGCTCCAAATATTTGAACACCATCTCTAACACCAACTTGTCTCATTTCTATTCTTATTTTTAATTTTTTTGCTAAGTCCCTAACTAGTTGTCTAAAATCTACCCTTCCTTCTGCTGTATAATAAAATATAATTTTATTTCTATCTAAAGGAATATAAGCTTTTAAAAGGTTCATTTTAAGACCTAATTTTTCTACAAGTTCTTTGCACGTATCTAGAGCTTTTTCTGCTTCATCTTCATATTTGTCAAATATCAAAATATCATTTTTGGTAGCTTTCCTAAGAAATTGATATTTTCCTTGAGTTTCTTCTGTAGGAACTGCATTGCCTAGTGTTAATACTAATTCTTCACCTTTTTCTGATTTTATTACTATAAAATCACCTTTTTTTAAATATAATGGCGCCTCTTGTAATTCATCAAACTTATTTGTATCTAAAAACCGTATTCTAACAGTTTTTGTTTTGGGTTTTTCTATGTTAATCATAATTATTCTCCGTTTTTAAGTTTTTAAATTTAAATATAATCCTTCAAATACTAATTTCCTTTTAACACCTTTTTCTAAACTAATTTTTGCCCTTTCAAACTCATCAATGAATTTTTCGTAAATGGTTAATTTTATTTGTCCTTTTAATAAAGCTTTTTCTAACATTATACTTATTATATCCAATATGAGAATTATTTCTTTAATTTCTAGCTTTTCTATGTTTTCTGATAAAGTTATTATTCCTTCAGGGTGTAAATTCTCATTCACTATTAAGTTATAAAAATCTTTAGCATATTTATATATTAGTTCATTATCTAAAACTGCAACTGGAATTTCTAGGCTACCTTCAGATAAAACTGCAAGTTTTTTAGCTTTTTCTTCATCAAATCCTTTTT
>DTZN01000105.1 GCA_012961365.1 Hydrogenothermaceae bacterium | reverse complement strand
TTTTGTAAGTTTATCTTTGTATAGTCAAACTCCCCTTCAAAAGAGTGATTTAGTCCATACCCGTAATAAATATAAGAACCTAAAAAATAACCATCTTTTTTTGCTTGTGAATTTTTATAAATTAAAGGAGTTCCATATATTGACACACTAGCCAATGAAGATGCAAAGGAAGTTGTTGATATAGTTGAAAATATGAGAAATACATTTTTTAAATTCATTTTTATTAACCTCCAAAATTTATATTTTTTAGCTTATATGTTTTATTTCCTATTTTAATTTCCTTAATACCAAAGATTTCATCTAATACTAATTTTGCTAAAATAAAATTTTTAGAAAAAGCTGGAAAAATTTTGCCTTCAACTGTTTTTTCATCAATAAGTTTTCCTTCATATTTTGATAAAGCAATTGAATGATTAAAAGATGCTATAAAAAGAACAAAATTTTTTAATATTTTAGGTGTAGTTAACTTAAAAGGTAAATAATCCTTAAAGATTATATCTTTTTCAGATGTAAGTGGTATCTTAGGAGCTGATATAAATATATCTTTTAAATATTCATCAAATCCATCTAGCCTATAAAAATAAAATGTTTTGTTTGCTTTACCAAAGTATAGTTTTCCTTTGCCTGTATCAAAGTAAAATGTTCCATCTATTGCCATTTTTACTGACATTTCAAATTCATCTATTTTTTTATCATCAATAAAAACCTCATAAGTAAAACAATTATCTAAATAAAAAGAAAGCTTACTAGTTTTGGACCTATCTTCAAATGCTGGTTTTATTTTTTCTCCTTCTTTAGGTAAATCGTTAGAAAAAAATTCATTATTGGAAATAAATGAAACAAAACTAAAAGGTAATGTAGGACTTCCAACTTCTGGATACATTTGAACCTGAATATGAATATGTGGCTGTGGAGAATATCCAGAATTTCCACAAAGTCCTAAAAACGTTCCTACTTCTACCCAATCTCCTTCTTTTACCTTTATGCTATTTTGAGCAAAGTGAGATAGTTCAACATAAAAACCTCTTTCATCATAAATAACTACATAATTACCCCAGTTATTTTCCTTATCAACTGTTCCTATTTCATTGTCTGGTAAATCTGATATTACTTTGACAACTCTACCTTTAACAGGAGATAAAACAGGTTTTCTAAATGCATAATAATCTGTTAAGTTAAGCCCATCATTTATATATGTTTTTCCATTTTCATCGCTTATTACAAAATCATAAGCATATTTCAATTGTCCCTTGTGCGTCCATTTTCCATCAAATCCTTGCCAAACTGTCCATTCTCCAGCAAAAGGTAAATAAATACCCCGCTCTATCCCTTGAAATCGTTTTTGGGAAGTTAAAAATAAATCCAATGTTTCTTCAGGAGTTTTTCTTATTATTTTTGCTATATAAGGAAAACCAACAATTCCAAGAACATATAAAAACATTAAAGTTATTAGATTAAAAGGTAAAGTAAATACAGGTATCCCATAAAAAGACCAAAAAGATTTTGTAGCAGATAAAACAATTGTTGAAGTTATCACAGCTATAATTGCTATAAAATAGCTTTTAATAGAAGGAATTAAAAATATTCCTCCTAAAGCTAATGCAATAAGGATAAAATTAAAATTACTTATATCTGAAAATGTATTATAAAAGGACCCTTTAAACAGATATACTGTAAAAGCTCCTATATAATAACCAATCAAGGCTAAAAAAAACAAAATACGAGAAATAAAAAATAAAACAATGCTAATTATAATACCTGTAAATACATGTGGGGAAAAAATTATTGCCCCTAAGGATTTAAAGAAACCACTTAAAAATTGAGGGGTGTTTTCTTCTAAAAATAGTATATTAAAATGAGGATATAGTGCATCTATAAATAAATTTGTATAACCTGCAACAGAAAGATATATTATTGAGCTTATAACTGTAAAAGGTATGCTAAGTATAGGAAGTTTCAAATAATAAGAAAATATACTATATAAGAACATAGAAAAAATAAGACTTAAAATTCCAGAAATAAAAACAAGAAATAAAGTTAAAATTCCAAATTTAAACAAATATCCTATAGAAAGTCCAACTAAAAGGGCATTATATGTATAAAAACCACTTTCTAAAAATTCTTTCTCTAAACTTAAAAACTTTGCAAAAAGATATGCTGATAAAACAGCTAAAATTCCTGAAATTCCTAAATAAGGGTTAATAAACGTAATTAATAAAAATAAAAAACCAGCAACAGGATTTTCTAAAAAGAAAATCTCTGAATAACTATTTAGAATTGATTTTATAAACTGCTTTATTTTCATAATATTTTTAGTTTTTCTGGTAATTTTTCCCTTCTTTCTATATCTGTTAAATCTTCTCTTTCTCTAACTACTTCAACAGAACCATTTTCCATAATCATTACTATATTTGGTCTATACTCTATAAACTGCATCCATTGGGTATTATTGTAAGCTCCTACAGGGGAAAATATAAGCCTTGTACCTCTTTCTAAAGGAGGTAAAAAAGTTCCCTCATCTAATATATCTATATTCATGCATAAAGGACCATAAATAACTGATGGTTCATTTACTCCTGATACTTCCCTATCTATTTCTATAGAAAACTTATACCAAAAAGCAGTAAATAATAGGTTTACTCCAGCATCAGCAACATACGCTTTTCTACCATCAGGAAGTCTTTTTGAAGCATGTATAGTTGTAATTAGATATTCTGCTTCGTCTATAATAGCTCTACCACTTTCTAATATAAGTTTTGGGAAATCTCCCGGTTTTAAGTTTTCATATAAAGCATTTGTTATTTTTTCTGCATATTCATCAATAGATGGAATTAATATATCTGGAGGTAAATATGTTCCTTTTAATTTATTTTTAGAAGGAAAACCTCCACCTATATCTAAAAATTCTATTGAGTATCCAAAGTTGTCTTCTATCTCATATTTAAATTGCACCATTTTCTTTACTTCATTTGCATATGCTTCAGGTTCAATTATAAATGTTCCTATATGACAATGAAGGCCAGATAAAATTAGTTTATTACCTGCTTTTATTCTCTTAACAGCATCTAAAGCTTGTCCTGTTTCAAGATTAAATCCAAACCTACTCCATTGCGGTTGTATTCCTGTATCCATATTAATTCTAATTCCAACTTTAATTTTTTTACCTAATTTTTCTGCCACTTTTTCAAGGTCAGTTATTTCATCAAAATGGTCTATATTTATTGTTGCTCCTTCTTTAACCGCCAATTCCAAAGCTTTTAAAGATTTATAGGGACCATTAAATATAATATTTTCCCCTTTTATCCCTAATTTTCTTGCTTTTTCATATTCAAAAGCAGAAACAACTTCAGCAATAGCTCCTTCTTGATGAAGTGTTGCACACACAGCTTGAAGATAGTTTGTTTTATAAGACCATCCAAAAACTACATTCGGATAACGAGAAGAAAAAGCATTATAAATTTTTCTATACTGTTGTCTTAACTTTTTTTCTGAAATTACAAATAGTGGAGAACCAAAATTTTCTACTAAATAATTAATAGAAATTCCATCTATGTCTTTTCTTATTTTTCTAGCGTAATATGGAGAGTTTCCAAATTTATTCATAAATCCTGTTTGGATTTTTGTTATTACTGGCTTTTCATATATTTTTTTCATCATACTTCTCCTTTTATTATTATTTGTTGGAATTTATCCATATCTATTACAAAGTCATCTGTGTATCTTATGTAAAGTTTTCCTGCTTCATAATCATTTATATTTATAGGAATATTAAAAGCTTTTCTTACTATATTACTTGCTATGTTAACACCAACACCTGTTGAAAAATAAGACCAAGCTGGAAATCTAGGATTTATTTCTATTAGGTAAATTTCTTCTTTTTCTACATTTACAATACATTCAAGCTCAAAGGCACCTTTCCATTTATAAACTTCAATAAATCTTTTAGCAGCTTTTAAAAGTTTTTCATTTTTTATTGTTATACCAGTCCATATTTTCCCAAGCTCTGTTATCCATGATTTTTTTATACCAACCATGCCTAAACTATTTCCTTCTCCATCACCACCTGCAACAACATTCATCTCTTCACCATAAACTACCTGTTGAATAATTACTGGATATCCCCATTCGGCAACTATTTTGCTGTAATAACTTACTGCTTCTTGCAAAGAGTTAGCTTTATATGCTTTGTAAAAAGCTCCTTTAATCATTACTGGAAAACCAATTTCTTCAATTGCTTTATTTAAGTCTTCAAGTGTAGAAACAACCTTAGTTTTTGGAAAATTTATACCTATATTTTTTGCTACTTCTTCAAGTTTGTCTTTACTTCTTAATTTAAACTGTTCCATACTTGGTAAAAATGTTTTTATTCCATAGCTTTCCAAATCTTTTTGGTATTTTATATAAATTGGAAGCTCTGCATCTAAAACAGGAATTACAAAATCAAGACCGTAAATTTTTTTTATATAAATTAGTCTTTCTATATAGGCTTCATGTCCACTAGAAGGGTAAGGCATGATAAAAGCCTTATCAACTATCCAATCCATATATATGCCCGGTTCCATAGCATCATATGCAAGCCCCACTATCCTTGCGTTTAATTCTTTATCTTGTTTTATACTTTTAGCAACACCTATACCAGGTCCTGGATTATCAATAGCATTAATTCCTGAAATACCTACTTTTATTTCCATTCTTAGCTCCTTAAACTAGCTTATAGCTTCTTAATTTTTCTAAAAAATCAGTTAAATCTCTGTAAGCTGTATCTTTATCTATCTCAAATTCTTCAACTAACTTATTTACAATTTCTTCTTCTGATAATCCTTCCTTTAATAATTTCAAGATAAAAAGACCTGTTTTGTTTGTTGTCCAACTTTCACCTGTTGTTGGGTTAAATACAAATCCTTCATCATTAATTGCTAAGTGTTTTAAAGTATCCATTTTTTCTCCTTTTATGTAGCTATATCTTGATAGGGATTATATTAACAAAAAGTTAACTAAATGTTAATTAAATAAATCATTGAAAACTTAAAAGGTATTATAGAATTTAATATGAAAACAAAAATTTCAGGTAAAAAATTGAAAAAAATTATTTTTCATATTCTTTTATTAGTTATTACTAATACAGTTTTTTCATTTGAAATAAAGTGGCTAAATTTTGAAAAAGGCGTAAAAAAAGCTAAAGCAGAAAATAAACTTATACTTATGGACATTTATGCAAAATGGTGCCACTGGTGTAATGTAATTGAAAATACTACTTATAGGGATAAAAGAGTTATTGAAATAATAAACAAATATTATATACCTATTAGAGTTAATGCTGAAAAAAGACCAGACATAAATAAGAAATACAATCAAGGAGGCCTGCCATCTACGGTAATTTTAGATAATAATGGAGATATTTTATTTGGAGCTATTTATATTCCTCCTAATGATATGGTTAAACTTTTAAAATTTTATGCTTCTCTAGATAAAGAAAAATTAAAAGAAGAAGTAGAAAGGGTTAAACTTCTTACAGAAAGTAGATTTAATAGATTAAAAAAATCTTTAAAAGATAAAAAAATAAATAAAAAATATTTGGAAAAGGTTTTTAAATACATAAAAATTAGATACGATTATCAATATGGAGCATTGAAAGGTGCTCCTAAATTTCCTAAAACCAACTTACCATACTTTCTAATGCTTTATTGGATATTTTTTGACAATTTAAATGCAAAAAAGCTAGCTGTAGATACTTTATATGCATATTCAAAACTAATAGATAATGTGGAAGGTGGATTATACAGATATAGTGTAAACGAATATTGGACAGAATTTCATTACGAAAAATTACTAAAAGACCAAGCTCAACTTGCCGTTTTATACTTTAATGGCTATGCAATTTTTGGTAAAGAAGATTTTAAAATTTATGCAAATAAGCTAATAAATTTTGCTAAAAATAAACTATATGACCTTAAAACAGGATATTTTTACAACTCACAAGGAGCAGATATTGTTGATGATAAAGGAACACTTTTAATCACAGGAGAAGAATATTTCCCTAGAGATAAGGAAGGCAGACAGCTTTTAGAAAATGCTGTTGGTTATCCTCCTAAAATTGAGAAACAAATATATTTTGCAAATAATTTATTAATAGCAAAAGCTTTAGCTTATTCTTACATTTTCAATGAAAATCAAAAAGATTTAAAAATCGCTAAAAAAATTATTGAAAATATTTTAAAAGATGGATTTTCTAAAAGAGGGATAATCCACTCTAAAAACGTAGAAAAATATTATCTGAATACTCAGGTTTATTTTTTAGACACTGTTTTAATTTTATATGAGATAACAGGAGAACTAAAATATTTAAACCTTGCAGAAAAAATCTTTAGCATATTAAACAAACACTACTATTCTAAAAATTTAAGCATATTTGTAGATTTAACAGATACAGGGATAAATATAAAAAACATCTCATTTATTGATGACATTTTTGCATTAAATGCAAAACTTGTGAAATTATTTTACAAACTTGCAACTATGACTGAAAGCAAAAAATATTATAAAACGGCCCTTAAGTTAGTAAAAAAACTTCCTGCAAAAGCAAATATTAATACAGCAATTGCTTATTTTGTTATTATTTATAAGCCTGTTTTAACTAGAATAATAGGATTTGAAAATGATAAAAAGGAATTTGTGAAAACTTCTTTTAAAGTTTTTCCGTTTTTTGCATTTTCTCAATTTATAGATAAAAATAATAAAGAGTTTTTAAATGAAATTGGATACATTTTTGAAGGAGAAACAAAAGCTTATATATGTAATATTGAGATGTGCTTTTTTGGTATAGAAAAAAGGGATTTAATAAATTTAAAAAGGAAAATCTTTGAAATTTATACAAAAATATATAAGATGGAGAATTAAATGGGAGAAAAAGTAGTAGCAACTAATAAACAGATTTACCATAATTACCAAATTTTAGAAAAATATGAAGCAGGAATGGTTTTAAAAGGAACAGAAGTAAAGTCTTTAAGGGAAGGAAATGTTAATATGAGAGATGCTTATGTTCGTATAGATAATGGAGAAGCTTATATAGTAGGACTTTATATAGGACCTTACAAACCAGCAGGAAGACTTCAACATGACCCAACAAGAAAAAGAAAATTGCTTTTACACAAAAGAGAAATCCTAAAACTAATGGGAAGAATACAGGAGAAAGGTTTAACATTGGTTCCAACTAGAATATACTTTAAAAACGGAAAGGCAAAAGTGGAAATTGCTTTAGCAAAAGGTAAGGCAAAATACGAAAAAAGGGAAGCTTTAAGGGAAAAAGATATTAAAAGAGAATTAGCTAAAAAGTATAAAGGTAGGATTAAACTTTAAGAGGTAATAGCAATGAACATAAAAGAAATAAAAGAGCTTGCAAAAAAATTTACTCCAGAACAACTTGAAAACTGTATTACACAGGCTATAGAAAATCAAGGGAAAAATGAGTGTTATATAGATGATGATGTTTTGGAGGTAGTAAATACCCTTGCAAAAGCTCAAACTGTTAGAGAACTAATGGAACAGGGATATTCTGAAATAGAGGCAATCAGAGAACTTGCTAGAAGAATAAGAAAAGTTCAGGGGGTTAGCAACAGCAACTTGATTTTTTAATTATATTTATCTATAATTATTAATACGAAAAAGGTATTAAGAATTGGGAAACTACTCAAAAGGGAAGGAAAGATAAAGAGAATTTTGGATGAACAGATAGACAAACTTATTCCGCAAATGGTTGATGAAAAGATCGGAAGA
>DTZN01000104.1 GCA_012961365.1 Hydrogenothermaceae bacterium | reverse complement strand
GTAAGCATCCTGCTAGTTATAAGCCCTTTTAGTCTACCATCCTCATCCACTATTGGAAGATTTCTAAATCCTTTTTCAGACATTATTATTATTTTATTTATTTTTTTATTACCATTACATTTTTGTTTTTTATTTTTAAGAGGACAGGTAAGGATTATAGAAATCTCCTCTTATACTTGAAGAAGGAATAATAATATTTCCCTTCCTGTCCTCCTTATTTTTTTTATATTTTTTTTATTTATTTTTTGATTAAAGTTTAAGTTTAATGTAAGATTATAGAAAAAATCTATCAAGCATTTCATATAAATTTTTCTTTGCAACTGTAAAGTAGTAATCTTTTGATTGCATTTCTTCAGAAGATTGGATAAATCTACCTCCTTCTTCTAATTCATCTAAGGAATTTTCTATTAGCTCTTTTACACTTTCCTGAGATACTTCAAAATGAAACTGAAGTCCCAAAATCCTTTCATCTTCAGAAATAAATGCCTGATTAGTAGTAATTTCATTATAAAAAACCTTTTTAAAACCAGATGGAATATCAAAAGTATCTCCATGCCAGTGGAAAGCCAACACTTCATGAGGAAAATTTCCAAAAGTTTTTGTTTTTTTACCCTCTTCAGTCAAATATATAGGAAACCACCCTATTTCTTTTTCTTTATTTTTATAAACTTTTGCTCCTAAAACATCAGCTATTAACTGTGCCCCTAAACAAACACCTAAAACTTTTTTTCCCAACTTTATAGAATTTTCTATAAAAACTTTTTCCCTTTTTAAATAAGGAAATTTTTCCTCATCATAAACCCCCATAGGTCCTCCCATTACAATAAGAACATCAAAAGATGAAAAATCTGGAAATGGTTCATTATTAAAAAACCTAGTAAATGAATAGTTTATATTTCTTTCTTTAGCCCAGCTTTCAATATTTACAGGAGGTTCAAATGGGACATGTTGAAAAAAATGAATTCTCATTATTACCTCCAAATTAAAGTTTTAGTTTTATAATATCATTATTAGTTTTAAAGAGGTATAACTATGGATAGGCTAGAAAAAGTATCTCCTTTTATAGTTATGGATATTGTTAGAAAAGCTAGTAAATATAAAGATACTATTCACTTTGAAATAGGAGAACCAGATTTACAACCTTCTCCACAAGTTTGGGAACTTGCAGAAAAAGCTATTAAAGATAGGCTTAATTTTTATACTGAAAGTTTAGGTTTACCTAAGCTAAGAGAAAAAATTGCCCAGTTTTACTTTGAAAAATACAATGTAGAAATTTCACCATCTAGAATAGCCCTAACTGTCGGAACATCTGGAGCATTTTTAACAGTTTACTCAATTATATTAAATCATGGAGAAAAAATAGCTTTTTCAGACCCTTCTTATCCTTGTTATAAGAATTTTTCTTATATCTTAAATATTAAGCCTGTATTAATACCTGTAGATAGCTCTACTGAATATCAACTTACAGTAGAACACTTAAAGGAATATAAAGACATAAAAGCTATTCAAATTTCATCACCAAATAATCCAACAGGAAATATTTATAAAAAAGAAAATTTAAGACAACTGGCAAAATATTGCGAAGAAAATAATATTTATCTTATCTCTGATGAAATTTACCACGGTTTAGTTTATGATGAAAATGAGAGCACAGCTTTAGAGTTTTCCAATAAGGCAATTGTTATTAATGGGTTCTCTAAATATTTTTGCATGCCTGGATTTAGATTAGGTTGGGTAATATTACCAGAAGAACTAGTTAGAAAAGCAGAAATTGTTTTACAAAATCTCTTTATAGCTCCACCAACAATAAGTCAGTTTTCTGCTTTAGGAGCTTTTGATAAAAAACACTTAGATTATATAACTTCTGAATACAAAAAAAGGAGAAATTTTTTATATGAAAATCTAAAAGAAATTTTTGATATTGATATTTTCCCAGAAGGAGCTTTTTATATATGGGCTAATATAAGTAAATATTCTAATAACTCTTATGATTTTACAAAAAAACTTTTAGAAGAAATACATGTGGCAATTACACCAGGAATAGATTTTGGTAGCAATAATACAAATAAATATATAAGATTTGCATATACAAAAAATATAGAGCATATGAAAATTGGAATAGAAAGGCTAAAAAATTATTTAAAATAAGCTATAAATTCCAACCTAAAGCTTTTAGCTTTTCTTTTCCTTTTTCCGAAATTCTTTCTGTGTTCCATGGTTTATCAAATACTAAATTTATAATCACATTTTTTTCAGGAAAATTTTCCTTAATTTTATTTTCAATCATCTGTTTTATTAAGTTTCTTAATGGACAGTTAGGAGTTGTTAAGGTCATAGTTATAATTATATCTTTATCAGAAATAGAAATTTCTTCTATTAATCCAAGGTTTACTATATCTAAAGGGATTTCTGGGTCATGAATTGTAGATAAAATTTCCAAAATATCTCTTTCTTTAACCACAATATACTCCTGACATATCACTATAAACTATTTTCCCATTGTAAAATGTAAATTTAACTTTACCTCGTAGTTTTCTACCAAGCAGTGGAGTATTTTTACTTTTAGAAAGTATTGTTTCCTCGTTTACTTCCCAACTTTCAGTAGGATTAAATATAACTAATTCTGCAGTTTCACCTTCTTTTATGGCAGGAGGTTT
>DTZN01000103.1 GCA_012961365.1 Hydrogenothermaceae bacterium | reverse complement strand
TTTTTAGGGTTCCTTTGCTTTAAAGCCATAGTTAATGCTTTTAAAGTTCTACCTGTATCTATTATGTCATCAATTATAAGAACATTTTTATTATTTATATCAATTGATATATCCTTTACAAAAATTACCTCTCCGCTACTTTCCATATTTGTATGATAAGAAGATACCTGCATAAAATCTATGTAAACATTTGTATCAATATTTCTAACCAAGTCTGCAAAAAACATAAAAGAGCCTTTTAAAATACCAATTGCAAAGATTTCTTCGTTTTTAAAATCTTCAGAAATTTTTTTCCCTAGTTGTTGTATTCTTTCTTCTATTTTGGAAGAAGGAATAAGAAGTTCTAAAGGTCTTCCTTTTATTTGTGGCATAAAAAACCTCTCAATATATCTTTGATAAATATTATAATATCAATTAATTGAAAAACTAAAAGGAGGGATAACAAATGCAAAATATACCATACGCAGTTTTATTTTTACATGCATTTCCACTAAATAAAAATATGTATGAAGAGCAATTTAAAGCATTAAAAAAGAAAAACATTCCATTTATAGGAATTGATTATCCAGGTTTTGGAAATACACCAGTTTTTAAAACGTTTAAGTCTTTAAGCCAATATACAGACTATATAGTATCAAAAATATACGAAGCAGGGATAAATAAAGTTATTGTTGTAGGAGATAGTATGGGTGGATACATAATGTTTGATATGTTCAAAAGACACAAAGAAATATTAAAAGGATTGGTCTTTGTTTCAACAAGAGCAGAAGCAGATACACAAGAAGTAAAACAGGCTAGATTTACAACAATAGAAAAAATAAAAAAAGAAGGAAAAGACTTTTTAATAAAAGCAATGCTAGAGGCTCAAACATCACCTTCAACAAAACAAAACGAAACAAAAATGGAAAAATTAAAATGTTTAATGCTACAAGCTACAGAGGAAGGAATAATAAATGCATTAACAGCTATGGCTCATAGGGAGGATAATACTTCTTTACTTGGAAAAATTGATATTCCTACAATTGTTATAGCAGGGAAAGATGATGAGAAAGTAACTCCACCACCAGTTGTTAAAAATATAGCAGATGGAATACCAAATGCTAAATTCTACGAAATCCCAAATTCTGCTCATCTACCACCTTTTGAAAATCCTGAAAAATTCAATGAGATACTTATAGGGTTTATAAAAAAGTTTGCTTTTTAAAACCTATTGCCTATTTTTAAGGCAATCTCCCTGCAAAGCTCTTGACTTTACTCAAAGGTAGTTGATAGGGTTTATAAAGAATGTATATAAAATCTTTTCTTTCTTTGCTTTTATTTTTTTCTTTTTCTTTCTCTTTAGAAGTATGTTATAAAGGGTATTACGTATTTTTCCCTGTAATAGTTAATTGTATAAATTACAAACAAAAAAAAGTAGAAGCTTATGCATTTTCAACTCCCCTTGGCTCTTTGTTTAAAAAAGTTAGATATGAAGGAAATTCTAGATACACATATGAAAACAGTATTTTGATTCCTAAACAATTTTACTTTACCCAACAAGAGGGCAAACATAAATATATACATAACTATATATTTAAAGAAAACACTATCTTTTATGAAAAAAGACATTATAAGTTCCAAAACAATAAATATATTTTTAAAGAAAAAAAACAAAAAACATTTAAGACAAAAGAAATATTTTTTGACCCATTTACTTCATCTATTTATTTATACAAAGTTATAAAAAACAAAAAAAGTGGATACATTCCAATATTTTATGACGGTAGATTTTATAAAGTCCCATATAAAGTAGAAAAGAAGGAAAAAATAAATATAGATGGTAAAATATACAAAACACAAAAAGTTTTCCTTAATCCTGAGTTTAAGTCTAGAGGATTGTTAAAACCTACAGGAAATTGGTATTTATGGATAGATGAAAATTTAAATATTCCAATAAAGATGCAAGTAAGGTTTACAATAGGAAGTTTTAAATTAGTCTTAAAATCTTTAAAATTGGAGGAAAAAATGAAGGTAAGTGAGTATCATAAACAAGGATTAAAAAATTTTGTTGAGGATGAAAATCTTAGTGGATATGAATTACTTGGTGAGGCAAAAGAAAAAGTTCACAAAGTAAGATGTTTTATAAAAAAAGAAGATGGAAAAATTATAGATGCAAAATTTAATGCATCAAAAAGATGTAAAAAACTTTTGGCAATAGCAGATTTAGCATGCGAAAAAATTAAAGAAAATGAAAGTATAAATATAAACTTTGATGAAATTTTACAATTTTTTAAAGATGAAAAAGAGCAAGATAAAATGAAAGCAAGACTTGAAATAGTAAAAAAAGCAGTTTTAGGAGGATAAATGAAAAAAGAAATTTTAGATATGTTAAAACTCCAAAACCAACTAAATACGAAAATAAATCCAAATTGGAGAAAAGGTAGAAACCACGTAGATTTTGCAAGAGCAACTTGGCTTGAATGTGCAGAGCTTGTAGAAAGCCTACCTTGGAAATGGTGGAAAAAGCAAACTCCAGATATAGAAAATGTTCAAATAGAAGTTGTTGATATATGGCATTTTATAATGTCTTTTATATTACTGGACTTTG
>DTZN01000102.1 GCA_012961365.1 Hydrogenothermaceae bacterium | reverse complement strand
ACTCGTATGATTGAGTTCAGTTAAATTAAATTAAATCGCCTGTCTAATTAAGCGGGCGTTTTATATCCCCAAAACTCAACCATCGTATTATGATTGAGATAGAAAAAGAACCCGATTATTAATTCGGATTCAATAAGCTATTTTGCATCGTTACTTTCTATTATGTTTTAAGTGCTCAATAATTTTTTCTGCCACTTTTAATGCTGATGCCGGGTTTTGTCCTGTTATAAGGCGACCATCAACAACAACATTTTCTTGCCATGGTTTACCATAAATATGTTTAGCCCCTCGTTCTGTGAGTTTGTCCTGCAACATGAAGGGGTTTATTTTTGTCATTTTTAAATCTTTTTCCTCTTCATTAGTAATCGCTGAGACTTTTTTCCCTGAAACTAAGTATTTCCCATTTGATAACTTTACATTTACAAGTGCTGCTGGCCCGTGGCAAATTGCAGAAACAATACCATTACTTTCATAAATACTAGCGGTTACACGCTGAACATCTTCGTTATTTGGAAAATCCCACATTGTGCCTGAACCACCAACAAACACTATCGCCGAATAGGCAGAGGGTGCAACTTTGGAAAGAGGTATAGTTTTAAATACTTTTGCCATTAATTCAGCATCCTGCAAAAAGCGCTGATTTGATTCCTGCTCATCAGGCTGGTCAAAGATTTTATGATCTATTGGTGCTGTCCCACCCTGAATGCTTGCCACATCAACCAAATAACCTGCTTTTTTAAACTTATAATAAGGGTGTGTTAATTCTGGCAACCAAAAACCAGTTTTTTCACCTGTACTCCCTAACTTTGAGTGGCTTGTTAAGACCAGTAATATTTTTGACTGATTATCAGCATAGCTAGCTGGTATAGCGAAGGTTACAAACAACATAACCATAAAGCTTATTAAAAATTTCATAATAGTTTCTCCTTAATATAAATGTTCAATTTGAATATTCTAGAATTATATCTTGATATCAAGATATAATTCTAGCGTAAACACTAACTACCTTTACGTCAAGATAAATATAACGTAAGGTTACTAAATGGATCATGTAGACAAAATTATAGAAAGTTGGCATCAAGAACGACCTGACCTTAATGTTGAGGCAATGGAAGTCATAGGACGCATCAAACAAGTCTCGCAATATTTTGTACGTGAAATGGATAAAACGTTATCAATTCACAATCTAAATGGAGCAAGTTTTGATGTATTAGCCACCCTACGACGTTCAGGCAAACCGTATGGTCTCTCGCCAAGTGATCTAATAGCTAGCACGATGGTAACGTCAGGAACAATGACTAACAGAATTGATCAGCTTGTTAAGATTGGGCTTGTAGGACGAACACCTAATCCTGCTGATGCAAGAGGCTTTATCGTAACGTTAACAGCAGAAGGTTTTGAGCTTATTGACCGCGTGCTTAATGATCACGTAAAGACACAAAATGAATTAACAGCTTTATTAACCAACGTAGAAAAGAAATCACTTAATTCGCTATTAAGAAAAATACTCAGTAATACTGAGTCATTGAAATAATAGAATTTAAGGAGTTGTTTTTGGATCTTGACTGGGAATATTCGCATAAAAACATTAGTTGGGAAGAGCTATCTAACCTGTATAGCATTGCTCCTCTTGGCAAGAGAGAGCCTAAGAACTTAGAAAAAGTGTTCTCAACTAGTATGTTTAAATGCTTTGTTAGAGACAAAGGAAATATAATCGGTGTTGGTAGAGCATTAGCTGACGGAGCTGATTGCTCATATATTTGTGACGTTGCAGTACTTCCGACATATCAAGGAAGAGGTATCGGTGGAGATATTGTCAAAAAACTTATTGAGTTGTCTAAAGGTCACAAAAAAATTATATTGTACTCATCACCAGGAGCAGAACTATTCTATAAAAAACTTGGGTTTAATCGTATGAGTACGGCAATGGCAATTTTTGAAGATCAAAATAAAGCTTTAGAAACAGGATTAACGAATAAGACATAACAAGACGTTCGAAGAGGCTTTTTGACTCACCGGTTT
>DTZN01000101.1 GCA_012961365.1 Hydrogenothermaceae bacterium | reverse complement strand
TCAAGCTCTGTTCCCGCTAAATAGTGCGGCAATTCCCCTTTAGCAAACTTTATGTCATTCTCTGTTATGCCGTAATCATTATAATTGGCATATCTTCTTTTATTTTCCTTATTTTTTCAATAAGCTCCTCTCCGGATATTTCTGGAAGCATAATATCTAAAATAACTAGGTCATATTCGTGCAAATTTTTCTCTAAAACTTTTCTTCCATTGTAAACAACATCAACTTCAAAGTTTTCTTTTTTTAGATTATACTTTAAAATTTCAGATAAATCTTTATCATCTTCAACAAGAAGGATTTTTATCATTATTTAACCTCATTTAACTATATTAAATGTTTATCAAAATTTTTAACAAATATTTTACAACTATTTTACAAAATATATGTTTTAATAACAAACTTTAGAAATTTAATTTTTAGAAATAAGCAATTTCTGGTAAAATTTAATTTAGTTTATAGAAATCAAAAATATAAAGAGGTGATAAATTTGAGACATTTTATTTCTATATTAGATATTAGCTCGGAAGATATTGAAGGTTTAGTTGATTTATCATTTTATTTAAAAATGAAAAAAAGATTTGGTAAAAACGAAAAAAGCTTGAGAGATAGAAATTTAGTTTTGATATTTGAAAAACCTTCAACTCGGACTCGTTTGGCCTTTGATTTTGCGGCTCAAGAGTTAGGGATGAATACAACTGTAATAGATAAAACTTCCTCCCAACTTGGAAGAGGAGAACCTTTAATAGATACTTTTCGAGTAATAGAAAGATATGCAGATGCAGTAGGAATTAGAACATTTAAGCAAAAACCTTTAGAAGAAGTTTCTAAACTAATTTCCATCCCTATAATAAATGCTTTGACAAATGAAGAACATCCCTGTCAAACTATAGCAGATTTGTTAACGATAAAAGAAAAAAAAGGAAAGAAAAATATAAAAGTGGCTTATTTAGGAGATGGAAATAATGTTTGTAACTCTCTTTTAGTTGGTTGTGCTAGTTTAGGAATAGATATTTTTGTAGCAACTCCTGAAGGTTATGAACCAAATAAAATTTATGTGGATGAAGCTAAGCTGCGTGCTAAAAAAAATAATACTAAAGTAGTAATAACTAATGATCCCATAGAAGCTGTTAAAGATGCAGATGTAATTTATACTGATGTTTGGATCTCTATGGGAGATAAAGAAAAAGATATAAATAAATTTAAACCTTATCAAGTAAATAAAAATTTGGTAAAACATGCAAAAAAAGATTTTATCTTTATGCACTGCTTACCAGTTCATAGAGGAAAAGAGGTAACTGAGGATATATTAGAAAGTTATCACAGTGTAGTTTTTGACCAAGCTGAAAACCGTTTACATACCCACAAGGCTATTTTACTTTATGTTTTTGAGCTTTAGTTAAGGAATATAACCTTATGCTAATAGGAATATTAGGTAGTGGAAGATTTGGAACAGCGTTAGCCCTAAGTTTAGCTAGTAAATTTCAAGTAGTTCAGTGGATACGCAATGGAAATTTATATAAGCATATCTTGAATTCGCAGAATTCATTATAAACAATATCTCAGCCAATGAGATGGAATTTAGGGGATACCTATACTTCGCCCAACCAGCTACAGATTGGGTTTTAACATCTCAATATATAAATGTCATCCTATTTTTTGATGGATTTGACTCGAGATACTTCGCTGGTTTCTCAACTCCGAGAATACAGTTCATCCTAGCATCTCCAGACTATACAGAATTAAACATTGAATCCCCAGCTGATGACGAAGCACTAGTCATAATTGATAGTAGATATAGGTTCAGCTCAGATCCAATATTTAAAATCATTAGAGAATCCGATAGTATAGCCATTTATTACCCTGCTGTGTTAAGTATAGAACTAAACTATACCCTAAGATATATAGATACCGAAACCCTAGCATCACACCTTGGGATACCTGAATCTGTAGAGTATGAAGCTGGAAGATATGATTTTAGAAGTTCTCCACCCATATATATCCTAGTAAATAGAAAATCATATTTAGATATATTGACACTATTTGAACCCGTTGTATATGGAAAGCTATATACCATTAATTTGATACCAGATTATATTGGAGACACCTATCTAAATAAATATTCAACAGTTACAAATGTCATCTCAAAATTGGAGGAATACGCAGGTGAAAGGGGGTTAGAAGATACTAGAATAAGATCCACAAATTTTATAGCATTCAATGACTATATATTATCCTATTCAAGTAGAGTCTCCATTCCATATTTAGCTCTAGCATTAGTTGCATCAATAGCCATACCTATAGGTAATAAATATATAAAATCCAGGGCTGGTAGAAGGAGTAGGGATAAATCTATATATATCATCCCCATATACATCATAATAATACTATCAATACATTACCTTATGGGACTATATATCTACATCCCTTTAGCCGTAACAACTATACTTTTAATCCTCCCTTCATTACTACTCATATATTTAACATTTAAAGGCAGGATATAACATCCAATATTTTTAAATCAGGTTTAGGATAAACAAGTGTAAATGTGAGGGTTGGATATCGATATGTCCAGAAGCGTTTCATTGAAGAGAGAGATTGGATTACTCGGATCATTCTCAATGGGATTCGCAGATGTAGGTGCCGATGTATTCTTAGCCATTGGAATAGTGGCTCTATATGCAGCTGGATTCAGTCCACTAGCATTTCTAATAGCCTCAATATGTTATATAACTACCGGCCTAGTATATGCAGAGTTGAGTGAGCTATATCCATATGCTGGTGGTGCACAAGTATATGGTACAAAAGCTGGTGGCGATATCCTAGGGTTCCTAATGGGATGGGCAATCCTACTAGATTATGTGTTGAATATTGGACTATTCTCAATAGCTAGTGCCGGCTACTTATCATTTATATTTCCATGGCTAAAAGGGACAATAAATATAAATGGGATAGTGATTAGTAGAATTGGTCTTGCAGCCTTTACGATAGTAATAGGATTGATTATAATAAATATAATTGGTATAAAGGAGTCAAGCGACTTTAATATAGCTCTAGTCATACTAACGATTGTAACTGAACTACTGGTTCTATCCCTAGGCTTTCTATTTGCATTTAATATGGACAACTTCATAGAACAGTTAAACTATTTTGGGAATGTGGATCCGATTAAATATGTAGATTATACAGGTCTTTTAGATGTTAAAACCGAGAACTTCATATATGGAGTCACACTTGCTATGAGTAGCTATATAGGTATAGAGTCGATAGCACAGGCAGCCGAAGAAACTAGGAATCCATGGAAACATCTACATAGAGCATTTAAAATAGGGATTGTAGCTGTAGTATTCTTTACCTTAGCATTCTCAATATTAGCCCTTGGGGTACTTGGTTGGGAGACATTATCAGAGGAGGCTTATAACCCTA
>DTZN01000100.1 GCA_012961365.1 Hydrogenothermaceae bacterium | reverse complement strand
ATGCTTGGTCTTTATCATAGTTAATTTTTCTAGCAGGGTCAAACCAGTCTGCTACAAGAGCCAAAATCATAAATAATACTCCCCAAATTACAGCAACTATACCATAAGGAAGACCTAAAACTCCATATAATGTAAGTTTTTCTTGTGTCCCAAGAATTCCTGCTTCTATTAAGGCAGGTTTAGTTATATCAAAGATAACAATACCAAATATCAATCCTATAACCCCAGCTAGAGCAACAAATTTTCCTGCTCCAACTCTTGCTACACATGTTCCAGGACAAAATCCTGCAGCACCCATAGCAATTCCAAATAAAAATCCTCCTACAAGATGGGCAATTCCCATAAACGGCATTATTCTAGGAAGAAGGTTGTATTGCTCAGCAACTCCAAATATATCTGCAAGTCCATAGATAATGGAAGCTGTTGCAATAGCAGTAAAAGCAAATTTCATAATTTTTAGGTCTCTTAAAAGTAAAAGTCCTTCAACTCTAGAGTATCTTATTGCACCTACTTTATGAAGAACAATTCCAAAAAGAACCCCTGTTATAAGACCCATAATAAGATGGTTCATATGTTCCATGGCTATTTACCTCCTTTCAAATATAAAAAGGGGCACAAAGCCCCTCCCTTTTTATCAAAAAGCCAAATACTTAATTTTTTAATCAGTAATATTATTTAGCAATTGGTAAGCTAGGGTCATTACCCCACTCATCCCAAGAACCAATGTAAACTTTAGCTTTTTCTATACCAATGTATTTAGCAGCAGCAAAGATAAATGAACCTCTACCTGTTCCTACGTGACAATATGTAATGAGTGTATCTGTTTCTGGGTCAAACCCTTTCTTTTTGAGTTTTTTGTAGAAAACTTTCTTAAGCTTTTTCACCTTCTTAAACAATGGTTTATTTGGTTTTCCATTTGGGTTTCCTGCAACTTTTTTCCATTCAAAAAATACTGCTCCTGGGATATGTCCACCTCTTTTTACTTTTTCATGCTTTCCTGGCTCTAATAAAGCTTCTAAAAGAGTTTTTCCTGTGTATTCTTGAAATCTTCTAGCATCTAAAATAAAGTATTTAGACTTTTTACCATTTTTCTTAATATCCTCTACAGCTTTTAAAACTTCTTCTTTTGTAGCAAGGATATCCCAATTAATGTTTGCTTTAAATGTCTTAGCAGATGGCTTATTTCCTTCGCCAGTCTCTACTGGATAGCCTTTAGCTTGCCATGTTGTAAATCCACCATCTAACATTCTGTTATCACCATTTAAACCATTAACACCATATAACCATAGGAAATACCATACTCCAGATGCGTTAGGTCCTCTACCATCATCGTAAGCGATAACTTTAGTATTGTTATCTATACCTAAAGAACCAATAAACTTCTCAGCTCTTTCTTTACACATAGGAAGTCCATTACACTTTCTAATATCATTGAGATAGTGTAAGTCGTGTGCAAAAGCATGTGCTGACCCTGGGATATGACCTTCTTTAAATTTCTTATCAGAATCACCACTTACAAAAACAACACTTTTAGCATCAAAGGCTTTTTTTGCCTCATCAACACTTATTATAATTTTAGGGTTTGCTGGTTTAGCCCCAGCTATAGCCACAGAAGTCA
>DTZN01000099.1 GCA_012961365.1 Hydrogenothermaceae bacterium | reverse complement strand
ACAAAGGACTTTCATTTGAAAATTTTAGAAGATGAAGAATTTTTAAAAGGAACTTACACAACAACTTTAGTTGATGAAAGATATTTAAAAGTAGGTGTTTAAAATGGCTATTGTGAAGGTTATACCTGTTGGAATGATAGACGAAAATACTGTTATTGTGGCAGATGAAGAAACAAAAGAAGCAATTATTATAGACCCCGGAGCAGAAGGAAAAAAACTTGAAAATCATTTAAAAGATTTTAAGCTTAAAGCAATCGTTAATACACACGGCCATATAGACCATGTAGGGCAAGTTGGATATATAAAGAAAGTTTTTGATGTTCCTTTTTATTTAAATAAAAAAGATGAATTTTTACTTAACAATGAACTTTTCCCTGGATTTGCTAATGCAATAGGAGCTTATCCTTGTCCCGAACCTGATTTTGATTTAAAAGAAGGAGATAAAATAAAGGTTGGAAATTTAGAATTTACTATTATAGAAACTCCCGGGCATACTCCTGGAAGCATCTGTATATATGAGCCAAATGAAAAACTACTAATTGCAGGAGATACACTTTTTAGAGGAAGCGTTGGAAGAACAGATTTACCTGGAGGAGATGCAAATCAACTACAAAGTAGTCTAAAAAAACTAATGGAACTTCCAGATGATACTAGAGTAATATGTGGGCATTATTCAGATACTACAATTGGTTATGAACGGGAGAATAATCCATACATAACAGGGAAACATAGGATACAGCTATGGTAAATATAGGAACCCATGTTTCATCATCAAAATCTATAGATTTAGTATTTGACAGAGGTTTAGAAGTAGGAGCAAACTCTATACAATTTTTCGTAAGCTCTCCAAGAAGCTGGAAATTGAAAGAAAGGCCAGATAAAGAAAAAGAGCAGTTTTTAATGAAAAAGAAAAAATATAATATATTCCCAACCGTTGTGCATGCATCTTATTTATTTAATTTAGCTTCTGCAGATGAAGATTTAAGAAAAAAATCCATAAATGGTGTAATTAATGAACTTAAATTATGTGAAGAACTAAAAATAGAATACTATGTAATCCATGCAGGAAAAGCAAAAGGACAAAATGAAGAAAAAGCGATAAAAAATATTCTAAAGTCAATGGAAGAAATTTTTTCTAAAATTAATCTAAGAAATACAATTTTTTTAGTTGAAACTTTAGCAGGACAAAAGGGAGAAATTGGTAAAACAACAGAAGAAATCCATAAATTAATAAAAGCATTTGAAACAGAAAATATAGGAGTTTGTTTAGATACTTGCCATTTATATTCTGCTGGATACAAAATAAATACAGAAGAAGGTTTTTACAATTATAAAAAAGAGCTTTCAGATATAATTGGTTTAGACAAAATTAAAATTATTCATTGTAATGATTCAAAAACACCATTTAATTCTCATAAAGATAGACATGAGCATATAGGTAAAGGAAGTATAGGATTAGAAGGATTTAGGTTATTTTTAAATGACAAGGATTTTTCAAAACTTCCATTTATATTAGAAACTCCTAAAGAAAAAAACTGGGATGAAATAAATATAAAAACCTTAAGGTCTTTAATTGGAGTAAATGTGCCCGTAGCTCAGTCTGGATAGAGCACCGATTTCCGGGGTCGGGAGTCGCAGGTTCGAATCCTGCCGGGCACATGGTATTAAGCTTAAGTAGATGAAGTATAAAATCATCTGGGAGTTTAAAGCGTATTAAATCTTCTTCAATATT
>DTZN01000098.1 GCA_012961365.1 Hydrogenothermaceae bacterium | reverse complement strand
TGTAACCTCTCAATAGGTGTAAGCTATCGACATCAATTGTAGTCTTGTAAGCTTCCAATATAAATGGATCAGAATCCTTCAACTTTAATCTATTAAATAGGTTTCTTCGATTCGAAAGAAGAAGCTTATGACTTTTTCCTAAAAATATCAAAGAAGATAAAAGAACTTTACAACCTCAAATTTGATGTGATTTACACTTAAAACTCTGTTTTGTTTTTGACCTTGCTCATACTATCTTTTTTCTTATATTGTATTTTTACTAAGCGCATACAAAATTAAGACGTGGAGGTCGTGTATGGCTGAAAAAAATCCTATTCAACCCGGACCTGAAGGATACATACCTAATCCTGCATCTTTCCAAGGATGTGATTTACCACCGCCTGGTAAAGCTCTTCTTTACGGTGAGATTGTAGATGAAGAAACCGCTATGAGAGAAGCGGCAAAGGCATTACTCACAAGGAAAAATCCCACCATATTCCCGGGTCCACTGGTTTTATGGGGATGGAATGCAGATGCAATGGAAAAAGCTAAGGCCGTTTTAGAACTCGCTATGGAAATACCCAACTGCAGAATAATCCCTATGCCGGACTACAGACCCAAGTATCCAAAAATAGACCCTGAAGCGGAAATAAATCCGAATCACCCCAATCTTACGATACTTCACAATAGAATTGAAGTTTGTATATTTGTAGGTGTTCACTGTCACTACGCTAACCTCTCTCTCAGAATGATTAGAGCAGGTACAAAATATTTTCTATCTAGCTTTTCAAATGCATCTATAATTTGAGTTGTTTTCAATACTCCTGATACAATCATAGTATTGATAAGTTCTTCTTTTGTTTTCATTTTACTTGAAATTTATCACGAAGTTCTTTCAGTTTATTTTGATATTCATCATCACCATAAACTAAAAAATCCTTATAATGTATATGCTCATACATTATTTTTTTTGCATGTTTTATGGGACAAAAATAAAGTTCTGTTCTACCTGCTATGGCTGCGGCATAATGCATCAAACCATTAAAATAAGAACAATAGATACAGTTTAATTTTTCAATAAAATTCAAATACCCAAGATATTGACGGTCAAATACAATATAATCGCTTCGTTTTACAAATTCAAATTTATAAATACGAAAAATAATATTTTGATACATAAAAAGTATAATATCAAAAAATACGGCAGGGATAATCATCCCATAAATGATAGGAGAGCTTATAAGATGTAGAAGGGGAACATCTTTTAAGTAAGCTAAAATATGTTTCATATTTTCTTTTTGTTTCTTTACTACTTCTTTCTCAAATCGTACATACCCATTTTGTATTTCATAACTCACATTTTTTTCATGCTTTTGAATTTCAGATAAAAGTTTTTTTTTCATCTCTTCTATATTATTCATTATTTCTCTGATTTTATCATTCATGTCTCATCCCTTGTATGATTTAAAAAATATATTGCATTGATAGAATATCTTTATTATGACGTATATTTTTTAAATATAGTAGATTGTTAATATTATATATTACAGTATGTCTCGTAAAACCATAGCATAATGCAGTACAACAAGGTTCAATAAGAATATGCCCATTGATGAACCTTTAGAGAAGAGTTTTTGTATCGGTGTTTTTATTTTATGTAATGTCATTAAACTAATTGTCATATGTATCACTGTAAGAACAAAAATAACTGCAACTATTTGTAGTTTTATACGTAGAGCATCTATTACTTCATTAGTCACATTGGAAAATAATATAGTAATTAAACCATTGTTGTTGATCATTGTATACCCAGTAAAGAGTAAAATAATCAATGCTCCCGTCTCAAAATATCCATAAATAGGGCCTATACGTGGGTAAACAGCATCTTGATCTTCTTTTTTTCGAAGGCTTACTCCGAGTAAAAACATAAAAAAAGCTCCACCAATCCATGCGATTGCGGCTACTAGATGCAGATGGATAGCCCAACCCACTATTTTACTTCTTTGTCATCATGTCCTAAAGAACAATATTCTTTAGCATTGTTCGCATCAAGTAAAAGTAGTTCATTGGGTTTGATACGGTTATATTTTTCTGCATGCTGTATCAAATATACTGTCACACCTAAATCAAGTAATGTTAGTAATGTTTTATATCCAAGTTCCTTAATGTATAAAGTATCCACATTAAGCGTTTTGAAATATTCAAAAAACTCTGGTGATTTTGATGTTTTATGCGGGTTTTCTTGTATAAATACCTGTCCTTCATCTAAAAAAGCAAAAGAGTGTGCTTTTCTAAAACGTGCAGCTATTGTTTTTTTATCTGATTCAACTGGTATCAGAGTCATTTTAACTATCCAACTTCAATACGGCCATAAACGCCTCTTGAGGCACTTGTACTTTTCCAATAGATTTCATACGTTTTTTTCCTGCTTTTTGTTTTTCTAAAAGTTTTCTTTTACGCGTAATATCTCCACCATAACATTTTGCAGTTACATTTTTACCCATTGATTTCACGTTCGACCGTGCGATAACATTGTTACCAATACTCGCTTGAATTGCAACCTCAAATAACTGTCTAGGGATGAGTTCCTTAAGCTGTGCCACAAAAGCAAGACCGCGCGTACGTGCTTTCTCTTCAGGAACAATAATAGAGAGTGAATCTACCACATCGCCTGCCACCCGTATGTCAAGTTTGACTAACTTACCTTCCCTGAACCCTATAGGTTCATAGTCGAAACTTGCATATCCTTTCGTTATAGACTTTAATTTATCATAAAAATCCATGACTATCTCGTTCATAGGAATATCATATTCTAAAAGTACCCTGGTCTCGTTAAGATAATCCATCTTTATTTGTACACCACGGCGATCATTGAGTAGTTTAATAAGATTACCTAGATATTCTTGTGGTGTTAATATCGTCGCTTTCACATAAGGTTCATATACTTTAGAAATCTTTTGTGGTTCGGGAAGTTCTGAAGGATTTTGAATCTCTATTTCTTCCCCATTGGTTTGTTCTACTCTATAGACTACCGTCGGTGCAGTAGCAATAAGTTCAAGGTTAAACTCACGTTCTAAACGCTCTTTAATCACTTCCATATGAAGCATACCCAAGAAACCTGT
>DTZN01000097.1 GCA_012961365.1 Hydrogenothermaceae bacterium | reverse complement strand
CAATACCTGTACCTGAATTAATTCCACAGGTGATTCAATATGCAAATATGCAGGCTATGGCTCTAGCTTCAAAGATTTCGAAGATTTCGCCAGAACTAGGGATTGCTATTTCTTAACTCTTCTATTTTAGAGTTACGCTATTATTACAGTCTTACATTATATTTTATGGATTGTTTAATTCTATTCTACTTTAGGTTAATCCTCTTGAGCCACGAATGTTATATAACTGCGTATGTTTAGGTAAAATATGCTGGGTGGAGGTTTAATTAGTGTCTGCAACTGTTGATCATAGTAAAATTGAGGAGAAGTGGATTAAACTTTGGGAGGAGCATAAGTTATTTGAATCTGATCCTGATGATCGACCTAAAGTTTTTGTGACTTTTCCATTTCCATATATGAATGGTCCATTGCATTTAGGTCACGCATTTACCGCTACCCGTGTAGATGTTTATGCTAGATTTAAGCGCATGCAAGGCTTTAATGTGCTTTTTCCATGGGCTTGGCATTGGACTGGCGCAACAATTGCTGGTGCTGCGAAGAGAATAGAGCAAGGTGATGAAAAGTTAATTAGTATTCTAGTTAATGTGGATGGGGTTTCAATCGATGAGGTGAAGAAGTTTGTTGATCCAATTTATATGGCCAAATACTACACTAATGAGAATAGGAAGGTTGTGAGAAGAATCGGTTTTTCAGTTGATTGGAGAAGGGAGTTTCATACTACAAGCTATCATCCTGCTTTCAGTCGTTTCATAGAATGGCAGTATCTCCGCTTTAGAGATAAAAAGTATGTTGTTAGGGGTTCTCATCCAATTGTTTGGTGTCCTAAGTGTAAGAGTCCTACTGGTGATCATGATAGACTTGAAGGTGTAGGTGTCTCTCCTGAGAAATATGTTTTAATGAAGTTTAAGTTAGAGAATGGATTATTTCTTCCGGCTGCAACCTTTAGACCTGAAACTATCTTTGGTGTAACTAATTTTTGGGTTAACCCTAATGTGGAATATGTGATAACTAGAGTTAATGGTGAAAAATGGATTTTAAGTGAGCAAGCAGCCTATAAGCTCTCACAGCAACTCAAAGAAGTTGAGGTTTTAGGGAGGATTTCTGGGAGAGAGTTAATAGGTAAAACTTGTCTTGATCCGGTGAATAACAGGGAGATTCTAATTCTCCCGGCCCCCTTCGTAGATCCTGATAATGGCACTGGATTAGTTTACAGTGTACCGGCACATGCTCCTTATGATTGGCTTGCACTTAGAGATTTAATTGAGAATCCAGACATCCTTGAGGAGTATGGTGTTGATGTTGAGAGAGTTAAGGAGATTAAGCCTATATCACTTATAGAGGTTGAGGGTTTTGGAGAGTTTCCTGCCATCGAAATAGTTGATCAGCTTGGAGTTAAGAATCAATATGACCCGAAGGCCGAGGAGGCAACTCAGATAATCTATAAGAAGGAGTTTCATAAAGGTGTGCTGAAGGAGATTTGTGGTGAATATGCAGGATTGATTGTATCTGAGGTTAAAGAGAAAATCGTGAAGGATTTCCATGCTAAGGGCTATGTTGACTTCATGTATGATTTAACTCAGCCTGTTATATGTAGATGTGGTACTAAATGTATTGTTAAGATTCTTAAGAATCAATGGTTCCT
>DTZN01000096.1 GCA_012961365.1 Hydrogenothermaceae bacterium | reverse complement strand
TGTTCCAAAGTCATATATTTTTTTACCTTCTTTTTTTAGATTTTCCTTTATCCTATTTAACTCATCCATAGGATATTGTCTTAAAGACTTTAAAACTTCGTTCAATATTAACCTCCACCAACAAATGTTACAATTTCAACAGTATCCCCATCTTTAATTTTAAAACTGTCATACTCACTTTTTGGGATAACATCCATACCAACTGCTACTGCAAAGTTAGGGGCTTTTATACCAAGTTCTTTGACAAGTTCTGTAATTGTCATTTCTTCTTTATCAAATTCTTTGTATTCTCCATTTAGCTTTATTTTCATTTTTGTTTACCCCTTAATCTTAATCTAAAAGATTTTTTAGACTACTTTCCCAAAGATTTCTAATTTCCTTTAGATTGTCTTTAACTTCTGTATTTCCTACCTTCAAAGTAAGTTTTCCATTATCTTTAACTTTTCCAATCACTTTAAACCCTATTTCCAACTCTTTGGCTTTTTCTTCTAATTTTTTAACATTATCATCACTTACAGAAATTACAATAATACTTCTCATCTCATCAAAAATTTCAAAATCAGGTCTATAATTTGTTTCTATATTAAGCTCTAATCCAAATGTTTTTTCTTCTGCAAATGCAGGTTCTATTATAGCCGTTATTAATCCTCCATCTGAAACATCATGAGCAGATTTTATAAATTTTTTATTTTCTCTAATAAATTGGGAAAGCTTCCTTTCCATTTCTAAATTGATTGGTGGTATATTTCCTAGAACTTTTCCATGAACCTCTTTTAAATATTCACTACCGTTAATTGTAGGCTCTTTATCTATTTCTCCTATTAAAATAATAATATCTCCTTCTTCCTGATAATAAGAAGGAATAGCTTCTTCTGGACTATCTAAAACACCAACAGCCACAACAATTGGAGTAGGATAAATATTTATTCTTTTATCAGGTAAAACAGTTTCGTTGTATAAAGAAACATTACCACCTATTACAGGAGTATTTAATTCTTTGCAAGCATCAACCATTCCCTTTGTAGCTTGCTCAAACTGCCACATAATTTCTGGATTTTCAGGATTACCCCAGTTTAGACAATCTGTAATTGCAAGAGGTTTAGCACCAGACACATAAACATTCCTAACTGCTTCTGCTACAACCCTTTTTCCACCTTCATAAGGATTTAAATAAACCCATCTACCATTTCCATCTGAAGATATAGCAACTGCCTTTTCACTATTTATTTCTGGTTTAACAGCCCATTTAATTCTTAAAATGGCACTATCACTTCCCGGTTTTACAACTGTGTTTATCCCTACTTCATGGTCGTATTGTCTGTAAACCCATTCTTTTTTAGCAATAGTTGGAGATGATAAGACTTGTCTAATTGCTTCTTTTAAATCTATTTGTGGTAATTCTTCCTGATTAAAACTTTTTGTTTCTTTTAAATACTCAGGTTTCTTTCTAGGTCTATTATATACAGGAGCATTATCAACTATCGCAGAAATTGGAAGGTCAGCAACCTTTTCTCCTTTGTAAAAAACTTCCATTCTTCCTGTATCTGTGGTTTCACCAATTTCTGATGCTTCAAGCCCATAACTTTTTGCTATTTTTATTACTTCTTCCACTTTATCTTCATTTACTGCATAAAGCATTCTTTCTTGACTTTCTGATAGAAGTATTTCATAAGGAGACATTCCTTCTTCTCTTAATGGAACATTTTCTAAATAAACTTTAACACCCATTTTAGACTTAGAGCCAAATTCAGATGTGGAACCTGCAAGTCCAGCCGCTCCAAAATCTTGACAGCCTTCAATTAAACCTTTTTGCATTACTTCTAATGTGCACTCAACTAGTCTTTTTCCAAAAAATGGGTCTCCTATCTGCACATTTGGTCTTTTATCTTCTGTTTCTTCTGAAAACTCTGCAGAAGCCATTGTAGCCCCATGAATTCCATCTCTACCTGTAGCAGAACCAACCATTACCATTTTTTGTCCTACTTTTGTAGCTCTTGCTCTAAACATTTTATCTTTTTCTAAAATTCCCAAGCAAAAGGCATTAACAAGAGGGTTTCCTGAATAAACTTCATCAAAGATAACTTCTCCACCAATAGTTGGAACACCAATACAGTTTCCATAAAATCCAATCCCTTTAACAACACCCTGAGCTATAGATTTTGCATCTTTTATATTTTTTCTTTTTCCATCATTCCTAGGGTCTGTAAATCTTAAACTATCAAATACACATACAGGTCTTGCTCCCATTGATAAAATATCTCTTATTATTCCTCCTACTCCTGTAGCGGCACCGTGGAAAGGTTCTATATATGATGGGTGATTGTGACTTTCTATTTTAAAAGCAACTGCATATTTATCGTCTATTTCAACAACTCCTGCATTTTCTCCGGGACCTTGTATAACCCAAGGTGCTTCAGTTGGAAATACCTTTAAAAATGGCTTAGAAGATTTATAGGAACAGTGCTCACTCCACAGAGCCCCAAAAATCCCAAGTTCTACTTCATTTGGTTCTCTACCGATTAATTCAACAATTTTCTTATATTCATCAAAAGTTAATCCATGAGTAGATAAGATTTTTTCATCCATAAAAAAACCTCTAAAAAAGAAAGTTTATTAGAAATATTTTATCAGGATTTATCTTCTAAATATTTGTTTACTGAGTAGTGCTTATGACATCAAGGCTTGTCAGGCCTGGAATAAGCTATTAGAAGTGTTCTAGCAGGTGAAGCATACATTTTCGAATGTGACTGCAGACGCTATAGGGGAAGAGCGTAAAGAGCGTCTCGAGCTCGCTGTAGCCCGAGACATGGTTGGAGACGATAGCACAATATACGACCTCATATACGAGTACATCGAGCAAAAGACCATAGAATCACAAGTTGCTAAACTAGCTGAAACTCTTTCAACACTGCTCCAAAGCCTACGTTACATCAGTCAAGGCTACAGGGATGTAGCCGAGATCGCGTGTTCATCCGCACTCAGTATAGATAGAATTCTACAGGACTCAAAAGACATAGCCAAGCTGAAGGATATTTTAGACGAGTTTGTTAGAGCCGGCAAGGAGGCCTGCAAGGCTCTAACCTCTTAAGATATTATTATATTTGTTTAATACGTAAAATACTATTCTTCAGCTTATCTTGCAACAAGAACAACAAGCTATAGATCTAGAAGTCTTTTTAACAAGTAACACCCTCGTAGTATGCTCAGCTCTAGATCATCTAGATTATAGACAAGAAAAGTACTTATTACATATACTAATCATGGACGCCATAGAGTTAGAGATGGGTATCAGGCGATATCTATGCAAACTATTGGACTGCGCTGC
>DTZN01000095.1 GCA_012961365.1 Hydrogenothermaceae bacterium | reverse complement strand
GCATAACTATAACTTCCTCTCCATAGGTATATATCTCGTACTCTGTTTTTCCAGTCTCGAAGTCCTTTACCTCTATAACTGGCCTGGCTAAATCTGCCTTTGTATTTGAAGGCAGAAAAAAAAGAAAATTAAAAGTAAACAAAAAAATAAAATTTGATTATTTACCCATCTTGCTGTTTATAACTTATAATTTTTCCTTGAAATAGCTCTAATACTTTATCTACTGATTCATCTCTTTTTTTTGTTTTTTTCATAGGAATATCTTTTTTATTAACTTTTTCCAGTTTTATAGGTTTAGGAAAATATTTTTGAATTATTTCTAATTTTTGTTCTACTAATGGATAAACAGTTTCTTCTAAAAATATAACAAAACTGTCTTCTCTTTCTTCTATTTTACCTTTTTTTAACGCAGCACTTACAATTCCACCTGCATCTTTTCCTATTTTTAAAATCGCAGATTGAATATCAAAACTTTTATGTTCTTGATTATTTTCTTCTTGTCTTGCAGGTTGTTGATGCACTTGTGTAGAAATAAAAACTTTTGATTTTAGAAGTTCTTCTATACTTTTTAGATTTTTTATGTATTTTAGCTTTAAAACTGCAAGTGTATATATATGCTTTGGCTCAAAATAGTTTCTTGCTTCAAAAAACGCTTTGTTAAAAATATTTTGTATATAAATTAAGTCTTTTATTTCATTTTCTTCAAAAATTTCATTTTTTTCACCAATTGCTAAATTAGTTAAAGCACTGTGAACATTTTCTAAAATTTGCTTCCAGAATATGTGTAAATCGTATCCTTCTTTGTCTATTTTTTCTATCAATAGGACTAGATTTTTTATATCCTTTTCTTTTAAATATTTTAAAAAGTTTTCAATAAAAGTTTTTGGTATAATTCCAAGTAATTCTTGGGTTGAGGCTAAATCCACTTTTCCACCACCGTAGGTTACTGCTTGGTCTAAAATACTTGCTGCATCTCTAACTCCTCCTTCACTATAATTTGCAATTAGCTCTAAAGCTTTTTCCTCATACTCAACATTTTCTTGTTTAAGTATATACTTTAAATAATTTTTTATATCCTCTTTAGAGGGAGGTTTAAACATGAAAACCTGACATCTTGAGCGAATTGTATCTGGTATTTTGTGAAGTTCTGTAGTTGCTAGTATAAAAACAGAATGAGGAGGAGGTTCTTCTAAAGTTTTTAAAAGAGCATTAAATGCTTCCCTTGTTAACATATGGGCTTCGTCTATTATATAAACTTTATATCTCCCTTTTATGGGAGCATAATTTATTCCATCTTTTAAGTTTCTAATATCATCAATTCCCCTATTAGATGCAGCATCTATTTCATACATATCAGGGAAAGAGCCTTTATCTATTTCTATACAATTTTCACAAATATTACATGGATTTTCTGAAATTCCTTTTGCACAGTTTAAAGCTTTTGTTAGTATTCTAGAAATTGTAGTTTTACCTATTCCCCTTGAACCTGCAAATATATATGCATGAGATACTCTGCCAAGTTTGAGTGCATTTTTTAAAGTGTTAACTACAGTTTTTTGACCAATTACAGTATTAAAGTCCTTTGGTCTATATTTTCTCGCAAAATTTATATATGCCATTTGTGAAACCTGTTTTTTTGTTTAATTTAATGCAATTTTTATAAAAAAGCAAAAAAATTGACAAAATTTTAGCATAACAGTAAAAAAAAGGAGGAGAGAGAAAAGGAGGAGCTATGGAAACAGGGGCTTTTAATGAACTTTTTTAACTAATTTCCAAAATTTTAATCCTAAAATAACAGCTCTGAAAAATTGATATATATAACTTTTCATTCTTTTTCTGTCTTGATTAGTAAATCGAAAGGCTGGTCTTTTTTCTACTTTCTTATGTTTCATTTTTTCCTCCTAAGGTATGAGTTTCCAGAAAGGTTTTGCCTGTAATTTATATAAAAATGCATAATGTAGTACATACTTAAACCAAGCACCAGCCATTCCTATTTCTGCAGTGCAGTTGTTTATATCTCTACCGTATTCTGGATATTTTGTATAGTCCCTAGCTACTGGATATATTGCAATAGTTCCTGCTTCTCCACCAAATATATTTTTTTTCATAGATGCAATACAAAGTCCAGGAGTTTCTGCCATCGAAGCAGTATGGGTTGGTTTATTACCTTTTATTATTTCTGCAATATTTAAAGCTGCAGCTTTTCCTGAAAGTTCTGCTGTATATCCTGTTCTTGGAGGGGCAGGTCCTATTAATGTTCCATTTGGAGATTTGTTTGGTTCAGATAAGGGTCCTGGAGGGGCAAATGCAATCCCCGCTGCAAAAATATTTTCGTAAATGGGAGATTGGTAAGTTTTTGGCCAATCTGGTCCATCTAATTCTTCCCATGTTTTTCCATAATTCGCATCAACTTTAACGAATCCAGCAGGATTACAAACTTTATCTGTTATATCATTCCCATCTTTGTCAAACCACTTTATTGGTTGTCCCTTAAATGGTGGGATAAGCATTGCAAAATCGTAATTTATCTCTTTAAACTCTCCATCTAAATTTTCTATATAAATAGTTTTTTCGTCTACTTTGTGAACATGACTTCTTATTTCATACTCTATTCCATAATCTGCAAAAAGTCCTTCTGCCATCATCTCAGATGTAAAAATTAATGAGCCTCTTTTTGCTTCTAAACCATCTATACCAAAATCTCCAAGTCTAGGTTCATTTGAAAGCCATATCAGTCTAATTTTATCTCTTAATCCTCTATCTACCAAATCATTATGGATATTACATATATACTCAAAGGCAGCTCCCTGACAGGTAGCAGTTCCATGTCCTGTTCCAACAACAATTGTTGCTTTATCACCTTTCTCTAATCTTGATATGATTTCTAAATATTTAGAGGAAGCTTTTGTTGCATGTGGAGGAGTACATATAGACTGTGTATAACCGTTATCAGGCCCTAAACCTTCTGTTGCTTCAAAATTTAAATAAGGTCCTGTTGCAATGAGTAAAAAATCATAATCTATCTGTGTTATCTCACTATTTGCAAGTTTTACTTTTACAAACTTATTATCAGGCCATATCTCGTAAACTTTGCCATGGATAAAATTTATTCCAAGTTTATCGTAAACAGGTTTTAAATCAAACTGGGTTTCTTCTGCTTTCATCTGATTTATTCCAACCCAAACTAGAGAAGGTATATATGTAAATTTAGGAACTCTACTTACTACTGTAATCTCATAATTATTGCTTAATTTTTTCAACTCATCTTGAAGAATTAATGCTCCATAATGCCCAGCAAAACCTGCTCCAATAATAACAACTTTTGCCATAATTTTACTCCGTTAAAAATATAATAGTTAGTATTAACTTACGCATTTACAATGTTTATGAGATAAATCATGTTTAAACTCTTCTAGTTTATTTTCCTCTAACATCTTTAAAGCATCTTCAATAGGAAGAAACTTTTCCACAATATAAGCTTTTAAACCTTTTTGCTTTAAATATTTAAATGCTCCAAATCCCATATGAGAAACTATAACTGTATTTACATTGTGTTTACTTAAAAAATCTATAACTTCTTTTCCATTATTAGAATCTGTTTCTACTATAAGGACATCTTTATTTTTTAAAATGGCAAATTTTTTTGCCTTTCCAAAAGCATTTGAAACTACTAATCTATCATTTACTTTTTTAATAGGAATAGCTACAATCAATGTCCATAACCTCCCTCAGCAGATACTTTTCCTTTAAATACTCTATACACATATACGGTATACCATATTATTATTGGTAAGAATATAAGTGTAGAAATAAGCATTATTGTAAGTGTTAAGTTAGAAGATGCAGAGTTCCATATTGTAAGGCTATATTTTTCATCAATTGTGGAACGTATAAATACAGGATAACTTGCAAAAGCTATTGTTAAAACAGTCCCAATAATTGTTAATGATGAACCATAAATTACTTTGTTGTAATTTTCATCAATAACTAACCATTTAAAGAATAAAATTATTCCTATTATCATTATTGCAGGAGCTATCCAAAATAGCGGATAATCAAAGAAATTCATAAATAATTGAGGTTTTGTAGCTATTATAAAAAAGTCTGCAATTACTAAACTAACAGTATATCCAATAAATCCTATAACAGCCCATCTTTTAGCAAACTCAAAAGATTTTCCTTCAGTTTTTATAAGTAAGTAAGCAGTTCCGTGCATTAGATACATAAATAGAGAAACTAGTCCAATAAAAATAGCTGTTGGGTTTAAAAGCTGTAAAAATGAACCATGATATACTCCCTTTTGATCTATAGGAATTCCTAAAACTGCATTACCTACTGCAACGCCAAATAAAAATGCAGGTAAAGTATTACCTACCCAATAGGCAAAGTCCCACCACCCTTTCCAAAGTTTGGATTGTTTCTTATTTCTATATTCAAAAGCAGCAGCTCTTAAAATCAAAGCCCATAAAACTAAAAACATAGCCATATAAAATGCACTAAAAGAAACTGCATAAACAACGGGAAATGCAGCAAATAGCATACCTCCACCGGCAATTAACCAAACTTCATTTCCATCCCATACAGGTCCAACAGCATTCATATATGTAAGTCTAGTTTCTTCATCTTTAGTGAATAAATGTAAAATTCCAGAGCCTAAATCAAATCCATCTGTTAATGAGTATCCAATTAAGAAAACTCCTGCTAAGATAAACCATATTCCGTTTAATGTTGTAAATAGTTCCATAGGCATGATTATTTCACCTCCTTAGTTTTTGAAAAAGTAGTTGTAAATGAGGGATTAGGATTAGTAGGAGGAGCTGTTTGCGTATAGTTTTGAGTTATATTAGGACCTTTACCTATTGTTTTAAACATTAGATAAAGAAATACTATGAAAAATGCAGTATAAATCAATGTAAACACGCCTATAGATAATGCTACTTGCGAAGCAGGAACTATAGAAACACCATCTTTAGTTAATAACATTCCTTGAACAATCCAAGGCTGTCTTCCTACTTCAGCAGAAATCCATCCAAGTAAGTTTGCCAAATAAGGAAGAGGTATTGATAAAACAAGTATCCATAAGAAACCTTTGCTTTTTTCCAGTGTTCCCTTTTTGATTTTCCAGAAAGCCACTAATGCAAGTAATACAAAGTAAAATCCTAAATAAACCATTAAGTGGAATGTTGTAAACACTAAAGGAATAGATGGTAAATCTTCATAAGTAATGTTATAAGCGTGAGCTTTAACTTTTGCTTCTGCTAATTGACTTCTTATTTGTTCTTTTTCTTCTTTTGTTTTAGCTTGAGCTAATTTTTGCTCTAAAATTGGGATTTTACTTTCATATTCTTTAGAAAGTTTTTGGTATTCTTCAATTAATGGAATAACTCCTTTAACTTCAGCATTAAAGTCGTGATAAGAGAGAAAACTTAACAAACAAGGTATCTTTACAAGCATTCTTGAACTTTTATTTTCTTGGTCTATTATTCCAAATAAGTCTAAGGATGCACATTTCTCGCTTTCAAACTTACCTTCTACCATAGCAAGTTTTAAAGGCTGGTGTTGTGCAACTTCATATCCATGAAAATCCCCAATAATAACTTGAGCGATTGTTGCAAAGATTGTAAAAATAGCAGCAAATTTAAAACCTGTTTTTGCAAATTCAACATATCTTCTTTTTATTAAATAAAACGCTAAAACTCCCATTACGAAAATACCAGCTGTTATAAATGCTCCATCTACAGTGTGTAAAAATCTATACAGAGTAGAATGGTTTACAACTGCCTCCCAAAAGTTTGTAAGCTCTGCTTTATATCCTTGGGGAGTTTCAACTATTTTGTATCCTGCTGGAGTTTGTTGCCATGAGTTTGCAATTAATATCCATAGTGCAGATAAAGTTCCACCTATTGCTACCATCCATGCAGAGAAAGTATGAACTTTATCTGATACTCTATTTCTACCAAATAAGAATAATCCCATAAACGTTGACTCAAGGAAGAAAGCACTTAAACCTTCTAAAGCCAGTGGAGCTCCAAAAATATCTCCAACAAATTTTGAATATTCAGACCAGTTTGTTCCAAATTCAAATTCCATTGTTAAACCAGTTGCAACACCTAAAGCAAAGTTTATAGCAAACAATTTCATAAAAAACATAGAAAGGTCATCATAATGCTTATTGCCTGTTTTTAGATAGACAGTTTTCATTAAGGCAATAATAAACCCTAAACCGATAGTTAAAGGTACATAAATAAAATGAAAAAACGCTGTAAGTCCAAACTGCCACCTAGAAAGGGTTAGAGTATCTAACTCCATCTTTCAAACCTCCAATATTTTAGTCTTTCAACTCTTAATTAGTTAGTGCTAACTAACTAAGTTGATAATATAAAAAAAATAGGAATTTTTGTCAATCAATTCTAGACTTTCTTAAAGAATTTTTTGCCCTATGTATATATAAAAAATATTGGAGAAAAAGTGAAAAATAGAAGAAGTATATATTGAACGGGTGATATAAAACAAATACCCAAATATTAAAGAAGGAAGAAAAGTCAAAGCAGAAACTATACTTGGAAACAAAATAATATGGGGAATGCAAAACATTAAGGAAACAATAAATATAGCTTTATGTGAGGGAAATTTATCTTCGAAAATTGTTTGCAAATACCCTCTAAAAAATATTTCCTCTGCAAAAACTTGGGGAACTTGAGAAAGTATGGTTATTTCTATTTTATCATATATAAAAGGGAAATAAACCACTGATATTAAAAGTCCGTAAAGTATCCCTTTTTTTATATTTTTTAATAACCCCAGTTCATCAATTGAATAAAAAAGTAAAGGAGAAAGTAAAATAATAGCTACAAAAGGATAAAAAATATAATTTAGTTTTGTTAATAATATTCCTAAAACAAGCAAGCTATAAAGTAAAAGAGCCACCTTCATTTTATCCATTTTAATATAATTATGTAGTGTTTAAAAAACTTTAGGAGTAGTTAAGCTGTTTAAATTTGAATTAATTAAGGAAGACAGAAACGCAAGATTAGGTAAAATATACACTCCTCATGGAGAAATATATACTCCAGTTTTTATGCCTGTTGGAACAGTAGGAACTGTTAAAGCAATAACTAAGCATCATCTCATAGAAACAAAACCTCAAATAATTTTAGGTAATACTTATCATTTGTATTTAAGACCGGGAATGGAAGTTTTAAAACATTTTAATGGACTTCATAATTTTATGAATTGGAATAAACCAATCTTAACTGATAGTGGAGGATTTCAGGTTTTTTCACTTGCTAAAGGCAAAGAAAAAACAGGAAAACATAAAGCTGAAGTAGTTTTAACAGATGACGGGGTGAAATTTAGGTCTCATATAGATGGAAGTTGGCATTATTTTACTCCAGAACTTGTTATAGAAATTCAGGAAATAATAGGTAGTGATATTATGATGCCTTTAGATGTTTGTCCTCCTTACCCTGTTTCAAAAACTACTGCTTTAGATGCTGTTAAAAAAACTATAGATTGGCTTAAAAGGTCTAAAAACGCAAAAAGGCAAAACCATCAAGCACTTTTTGGAATAATACAGGGTTCAACATACAAAGATTTAAGAAAAGAAAGTGCTTTAATGACTGTAGAACTTGATATGGATGGATACTCGATAGGAGGATTGTCTGTAGGAGAACCTGCTGAGTATATGTATGAAATGACAGAAATTGTTGTTGAATATATACCAAAAAGAAAACCTAGATATTTAATGGGAGTTGGAACTCCAGAAAACATCATAGAAAGTGTGGATAGAGGTGTTGATATGTTTGATTGTGTAATGCCTACAAGGAATGCACGAAATGGAACTTTGTTTACCCATAGAGGAAGGTTAAATATAAATGCTGGAAAGCACAAATTTAGTGATGAGCCCATTGATGAAGAATGCGATTGCTACACATGTAAAAATTTCTCTAGAGGATACATAAGACATCTTTACAATGCAGGAGAAATAACAGCTATGATACTTGGAACTATACATAATCTTAGGTTTTATAACAAAATGATGGAAGATATTAGAAAGGCAATATCGGAAAGTAGATTTTCTAGTTTTAAAAATGAGTTTTTGGAAAAGTTAAAAAGTGATTGAAAAAAATTTTTATATTTATACCGACTTTTAAAAGGAATACTTCAGAAATTTGTTGAGATAAAAAATAGAGGGAGGAATTTCACAAACTCCCTGTAAAGAGCAAGCAAAAGAACAAAAAAATACAAAAGTTTAGAGAATCATATTCAACATAGAGTTAATTTTCTTTATTTTTTCTATCTTTCAAAATTTCTAATAATTCTGTAGGAAATGGAAAAACAATAGTTTTTGCATTTTGATGTCCAATAGTTGATAAAGTTTCTAAATATCTTAATTGTATAGATATTGGATTTTTTGCAAGCATTTCTGCGGCCTGTAGTAATTTTTCCGCTGCTTGGTATTCTGCTTCTGCTGCTATTATTTTAGCCCTTCTTTCTCTTTCAGCTTCTGCCTGTCGTGCCATAGCCTTAACCAAATTATCAGGTAAATCTATTCTTTTTAACTCTACAGCTATAACTTTTACTCCCCATGCATCCGTTTCTTTATCAATTACTTCTTGCAGTTTAAGATTAATTTCTTCTCTTTTTGATAACAAACCATCTAACTCTTCCTGACCACATATGCTCCTTAACGTAGTTTGAGATATTTGAGAAGTGGCATATATGTAATCTTCAACATTTACTATTGCTTTAACAGGATCAACCACCTTAAAATAAACAACGGCATCTACTTTAACAGAAACATTATCCTTAGTAATCACATCTTGAGTAGGAACATCTAAAGTAACAACTCTTAAAGAAACTCTAACCATTTTATCTATAAATGGAATTAATATTATGAGCCCTGGTCCCTTTGCACCAATTACACGACCTAAACGAAATATTACCCCTCTTTCATACTCAGGAAGTACCTTTATTGCAGATGATATAAACAGGATTATTAAAATTGCTAGAACTATTGTTGAAATTCCCATCTTTTCCCCCTTGTTGCAATTTGTTAAATATAAATTTAAACTGATTTTATCAATTGGTAAAGGAGTTTGTATTGGACGAAATAAAAAGACATTTAAAAATATTAAAAGAACTTGGCTTTGATGAGGTTTTTATAGAAGGAGATTTTATGGAAAACGAGGAAATTCTAAAAAGAAAAATTGACCAATTAAAAGAAATAGAAAAAGAAGTTAAACAATGCACAAAATGTGAATTATATAAAAACAGAATTCAACCTGTTTTAGGAGAAGGAAACCCTAATGCTGTTTTAATGTTTGTTGGAGAAGCCCCAGGAGCAGATGAAGATAAGCAAGGAAGACCTTTTGTAGGGAGAGCAGGAAAACTTCTAACCAAACTAATAGAGGAAGCAGGACATAAAAGAGAAGAATTTTATATAGCAAATGTAAACAAATGTAGACCCCCTGGAAATAGAACCCCAACATTAGAAGAACAAGAAGCCTGCTTTCCATTTTTAGAAAAGCAAATAGAGATAATAAATCCAAAGGTTATATGCTTATTAGGAGCAGCAGCAGCTAGAGCTTTTCTACATAGAAATGTTGCTATAACAAAAGAAAGAGGACAAAAGATAATATGGAAGGATAAAATTTTAATACTTACATACCATCCTGCTTATGTTTTAAGAAATCCAAATGCACAGCCTACTCTTTTTAATGATATAAAAATAGCTATTGAGACTGCTTATGAAAATGATTAAATTTCTAATCTCTGGATAACAATATCTTTTATTTTTAGCTTGTTTTTTAGTTTTTCTTTCTCAACTTTAGCTACTTCTTTATCATAGAAAATTCCACAGTATACACCTATAAGTTTTTTATATGGATAAACAAAACATTCATCTAATTTTTTGTTTTTTATAAATCTTTTTGCTTTATCTATATTTTTATAAAGAACAACTCTTATTGAATACAGTTTTTCCTTGGGAAGTTTACCTAAAGATTTAAGATATATAATTCTTTGCATTGCAAGTTTTTTATATTTTTCGTTTTTTGCATTAAGTAGTTTTTTATAATACTCATATGCTTTTTGATAATCCTTTTGTTTTTCATTTACATAACCTAAATAAAATAGAGCAAATTCTCTTTCTTTTTCTTCTAAGTAGAGCATCTTAAGATATTTCTCGGCAAATATATACTTACCATTCTTCAAATAATAATTTGCTATGTATTTTATAATTTTGGGTGTTTTAAATGTTATTGCCTCTAATGTTTTTATTCCTTTTTCTTTCTTACCAATTTTAATTAAAGCAAGTCCCCTGTAATATAAAACCTCATCTTTGTTTTCTGGTGGAAATTTAGACATTTTTTCTGTGAAGTTAACAAGCTCTTTGTATTTTTTTTGTTTGTAAAAAGCTATTACCTTATATAAATTTATCTCTTTTATATCAGGAAGTTTTAAAATTTCTGAATAATTTTTTTCTTTGTAAAGGATTGATGCTAATTTTATAAGGAATTTTTTGTTTTTTGTCAAAGAATATAACTTCAAAAGTAAAGTTTTTTTTATTTTGTTATTTTTGGCTTCTTTTAATAAGACCGAATAAATGTATATCTTTGTATCTTTAGATAATTTTAGTTTTTCTATTAAAGAAATTATATCTTCTATGTTATAGTTTTTAGATTTTACAAAGCTATAGACAAGTATTTTAGCTACTTTTTCTCTATATTTATCATTTTCAGGAGCAAGTTTTAAATACTCTTTGGCTTTTTGAATTGTAATTGTATAAACTTTGTCATTAAAACTTCCTTGTATGATTGTTAAGAGTTTTTTTAATTTTTCATCATTTTTTTCATTAGAAAAAGCAAAAAAAGACAAAAAAAGGAGCATATATATAACCTTTTTCATTTAAAAACATACTCCTGCTGGACATTCTCTTTTTATATGTGCTTCAAACTCATCTCTAAATTTTCTCAATGCATCCATTATTGCATTTGGTGCAGAATAACCTAAACCACATATGGAACCAATAGGAATATTTTTACCTAAATGCTGTAGTAGTTTTATATCTTTTTCTGTTGCTTTTCCTTCTTGGAACTTTTTTATTATGTTGTATTGTTCATAGGTTCCAATTCTACAAGGAGTACATTTACCACAACTTTCATGATGGAAAAAATTTGCTATTACAATGAGGGAATCGATTATACAATCTTCTTCATTTAAAACAATTGTGGTTCCTGTTCCCCCAAAACCTCTAGGTGAGTAATCCATTGGAATATTAAATTCTGAATAGTGGTAAACCCCCAATGCTCCTGAAAATACAGCTTTCGGTGTTCCTATTGCCCCTCCTGCCATATCTATAAGCTCTTCTAAAGTTATATCCATTGTAGATTCATAGACTCCGGGTCTTCTAACTTTTCCACTAACAGGAAACAACTTAGGACCATAATATCCAGGGGGACCTATATGCATAAAATACTGTTCGTAGGTTACTATAATTGGAATATTTGATAACGTTTCAACATTATTTACAACGGTAGGTCTTCCAAAAAGCCCATATTGTGGTGGATAAGGGGGTTTTAACCTTGGATGACCTCGTTTTCCTTCTAAACTTTCTATTAATGCAGTTTCTTCTCCACAAATATAAGCACCTGCACCTCTATAAACATGTAAATCAAAAGAAAAATCACTTCCTAAAATATTTTTACCTAAATAACCTTTTTTATATGCTTCTTCTATAGCATTTTCTAAAATCATATACCCAGCAGGATATTCTCCTCTTATATATATAAATCCTTTTTCTGCTCCAATTGCATAAGCAGAAATTATCATTCCCTCTATTAAAAGATGCGGGTCCCTTTCTATTATAATTCTATCTTTGAATGTCCCCGGTTCTGATTCATCAGCATTACATATCAAATATCTTGGCTTTGGATTTGCTACAGCAAACCTCCATTTTTTTCCTGTTGGGAACCCAGCTCCACCTCTACCTCTAAGAGTACTTTCTTCTACTAAGGTTATAATATCATCTGGCGAAAATCTTTCTAATACCTTCCTTAAAGCAGAATATCCTCCTGTTGTTTCATATTCTTCTATATTTACAGTTCTGTTTTCTTTTGCTCTTTTTAAAAGAAGATTTATATTACTATCAACATAAATTTCCGGTAAATGTGGAATTTTATCTCTTATATTCATCTAACCTCACCAAGTTAGTCGTATTTTTCAAGTATCTTTTTTAAATCTTCTTCATTTTTTATTTTACTTCCATCATACAGGTCATAATTTATTAGAAAAGAAGGAGCAATTGCACAACTTCCAATACATTCAACAAGCTCTATATACCATTTACCATCTTGACTACTCCCTTGCGCTTTTGCTCCTGTAAGTTTTTCTAACATTTTAAGAAGTTCTCTACTTCCTCCCAAATGGCAAGGTAAGTTTCTACATAATCTAATATGATTTTTTGCATTTTTCTTAAATCTAAACATGTCATAAAAGGAAACTATTCCTTCTATATCTGCAAGCGGAATCTGAAGAAAATGGGATAGCTCTTTTAGTGCTTCGTGGGGTATATCTCTATAAGTTTCTTGTATTAGATGTAAAGATGGTATGATAGCTTGTTCTTTTACTAAATATTTATTTTGTATGCTTTTTATTTTTTTCTGTAACTTTTCTGTTAAAAATCTATATTCCATTCTATTTACAAGAATCCTAAGTTTTATTTAAATGCCCTTATTTTAATCTATTTTTAGTATGTTTAAAAGAATCAAATAATTTCAACTAGCTTTTCTCTTGATGTTTGTCCTTTTATTAGTTTGATATTAGACTTTGGCTTATTGAAAACTTTAGAAAGTATTTCTATAAGCTCCTCATTTGCTTTTCCTTTTTCTGGAGGTGATTTTAACTTTACTTCATACATATTTTCTGATATTTCTTTTATAGAAACCTTTTTAGATTTTGGTTTTACTTTTACTGTTATTCGCATAGTAGTTTTCTTAGTTCTTTTGTGTTTTTAACAATAAAATCAGGGTTAAAACTTTTTGCTAAGTCTATTTTTCCAAATCCGTATTCAACAAGCACAGTTTTTATACCTGCATCTTTACCTGATTTTATGTCTGTTTCACTATCTCCAATAATAATAGGAACTTTAACATTTAAACTTTCTATTGCTTTTAAAACAGGTTCAGGATGAGGTTTTTTATTTTTTACACTGTCTCCTCCAAGAAGTAAATCTATATACTGAAATATATCTAGTTTTTCTAGTATTTCTTTTGATATATCATAATATTTGTTTGTTATTACTGCGATTTTTTTACCCTGTTTTTTTAAGCTTTCTAAAATTTCTGGAATTAATTCATAAGGCTTGGTATAGATAACAGGATTTGAAAAATAATATTTTTTAAATATCTCTACTGCTTTTTTTAAAATGTTATCATCATTTACAGGCAAAATATTTCTTAATAAATTTTCTCCGCCATATCCTATATGCTTAACAATTTCTTCTTCATTAAGTTTAGGAAATCCAAGTTTTTCTAGTGCATAATTAGCCGAAATTGCTATATCTTTTGATGAGTTTATCAAAGTTCCATCTAAATCAAAAAACACTGCATCTATTTGTCTAGATAATATTCCCTGTATATGTTCTTGACTTTGTCTATCCATCTATCCTGTCTCTCTTGTTTTGGTTGTTTTTCTCCTACAAAAATAAATATTTCTTCGTTTTCCTTTACAAGGCCTAAATTTTCTCTAGCTTCTTTTTCAATTACAAAGTAGTTGTGTTTTAACTCATCTATTTGTTTATATAGTTGGTCATTTTCTTTTCTAAGAGCTTTTATTTCATTAAGAATTGCTTGTCTTTTTTCAAGATTTGAAAAATATTTAAAAATGTTATTTCTACCAAATAAAAGAATTATTACACTATATAGCAATAAAAAAATAAGAATAGCAGGCAGAATATTCTCTGCCCTAAAAACTTTTTTAAAGGTATTTTTTAAATGTATCTTTTCCTCTAAAGATTGCATAATCTCCTAATTCCTCTTCTATTCTCAATAGCTGATTATATTTTGCTGTTCTATCTGTTCTTGATGCTGAACCTGTTTTTATTTGTCCTGTGTTTGTTGCAACCGCTAAATCTGCTATAAATGTGTCCTCACTTTCTCCAGACCTGTGGGAAATAATATTC